>NZ_VTSR01000014.1 GCF_008329715.1 Gimesia chilikensis
AGAACTCAGGAAAACCAGGAAGCAATGGCAACAATTTGCTTTGGTGGGAAACTATTTGTAATCGGAGTTACTAGCGCCGTGCCGCTCAGTTTCTGTTGGGAGCTTTTATTGATCACTGTTGGGCGAGCCAACAGTGCCACCCGCAACTCGAAGGTAACCACTTGGTTCTGATCGTTTGCATTATAGTGCATACGCGCCGGTTATTCCCAATATTGTTCCCAGTTGTCGGCGAAGGCGGCTTTGAGGCGGGCCAGGTAGGCGTCGGTTTTAATCTTGGCCATCCAGAGGTTGGGACCTGTGCCGCCTTTGCAGATGACTCCTTCGGCGACTGCGTATTTCCCGGCGCGGACGTCGCTGGTGAACTGGCCGGTGAAGCGACCTCGATAGACGACGCGGGCGACTGGCAGGTGGCCGAAGTCTTCCAGGAACTGTGCGGGGCCGAGCAGCTGATTTTCAATGGCGACATCGAAGAGGATCAGCTGTTTGTCATCGTCGGCATTGTGTCGACCGGCGAAAGAACGGGGGCCCAGGAATTCGGTGAAGTCGGTCACTTCGCGGCTGGCGAAGTCCGGTCTGGCTAAGAGGGTGGACTGGAGTGGTGCCGCGAACTGATCCAGGAACAAAGCGGGTGCCTGGGCGAGTTCCGGGTGGTCCTCTGTGAAGGCGGCGATGCCCCGGTCGTCCAGATCAAAACGGTTGCGGCGGGTGCCAAAGGCGTACCAGCCCAGTTCCGGTTCCCAGACCCAGTGCAGATTGGTGCCGTCGTATTTCTCGAAAGCGATGCATTTTTCCAGCGGGGCAGCGCGGCTGTCGGGGATTTTGGGATAAGCGAGTTTGATACGCGGCATGGGACATGTTCCCGGTTCTGATTTTTTTTAAAACATGGTTTTCTCAACTAGACCGGATTTCGAGGGAGATGTTCGTGGGGCTGGTTTGGTGTCTGATTTTCACTGGTTGATGTGGACTGGTTCTGCTGATGCCGATGTGTAGGATACGTGGTTCGTTACGCAAAGATATGGATCGATTTGCAGTCGGGCTATTCCAGTTTAATGAGCGGCAAGGCGCCAGGCGCCGGTAAAAGATTCAGCGTTGATCCTGATTACCGGTGGCTATCGCCATTCCGCTCACAGGGGAGTGTTAGATGGTAAACCATCGAGAACGGGACCAGGTGGATCGTCGCGAGGAAAGCAGAGAGACTGACGCGGTCTCTAACTTCTGTATTAATCTTGATGTTGATTCTGTCGAACGGCAGCGGGGTGTCAAGACAAAATTTTGTCCCGATGTGGCCGGATTTTGTCCTGGTGTGTCCTGGATTTTGTCCCGGTCTGGCCGAGGTGTGTCCTGGTTTGCCCTGAACTTGGGGAAGAGAACATTTCGCATTGGTTCAGAATGTTCCGGTGGAAACAGGGTGAAAAGCGGTGGAGGTTCAGGTGGATGTGGGGCACTGGTGGCGACTGTGCCGGTGGGCGTCGCCCCGCCTCGCGCGCGAGCCAGAGGGGAAGTAGCTTACGATTCGGGAGGCGTGGATCAAGGGGAATCTGTTCAGCAGGGAGTGCGGGAGGTTCAGTGGGGAGGTTTTCAGGTGGGGTGGGAAGTCGAATTATTTTCAAAAGGAGAGGTGCTGAGGAGCGTTCGTAATTTTGTGCTGACAGTTTCCTGCTCGCTGCGCTCGGCCCGAATTGCATTCGGGCTTACCCGTTGTGTTTGGAGTGGGATGGCGTTGGCTGCCTGATGATGTCAGCAGTCAACACTAATTACCGGCGGGTAGCGCCTTGCCGCTCACGAGGATGTGTTATGAATTTCCTTCAGAAGTTTGATGGTCTGGAAAGTCGCGAGGCGGGCGGACACGTGGGTCCGCGCCCTACGGAAGGGTTGGGTGTGTTTATTGTCATTGATTGACAACATTGGTGCGGGCAAGTAGCCTGCTGGTAAGGATTTCTTAATCATGTTTTGCATTGTGCTGTTGATGCTGCCTGCCTCCTCAAGAAGGAATATAACCATGCCTGCCTCTCGTCCTCTCCGCCGTTCCCTGGCTGGAATGACTCTGTTTGTTTTCGCGTTACTGATTTCCACATTGTCTGCACTGGCGGCAGAGCGAGGGCCGTATGCGGTTGAAGTGCGGAAGAACGTGATGGTGCCCATGCGGGACGGAGTGAAGCTGGCGACGGACGTCTATCTACCTGTGGAAGATGGAGATGTGCTGGACGGGAAACTGCCGACGATTCTGGAGCGGCGTCCTTATAACAAGAACGGGTGTAAGACATCAGGCATGTATTACGCTTCGCACGGGTATGCGTTCGTGGCCCAGGATACGCGGGGCCGATATGCGTCGGAGGGTGTGTGGCACATGTTGACCGATGATGGTCGCGATGGTGTCGACACGGCGGCGTGGATTGGTGAGCAGCCCTGGTCGAATGCGGAGATCGGGATGATCGGAACTTCGTATGTCGGCGGAACCCAGCACGCGCTGGCGATGGAGAAGGCTCCCGAGCTGAAGACCGTGATTCCGGTGGATGCGATGTCGAACCTGGGCTATGCCAGCATGCGTAACGGAGGGGCGTTTGAGCTGCGGTTCTGGAACTGGATCTATCTGAATGCGGGCAAAGGAAGCCGTCAGTCACTTGATGCGGGAACCGCGGCTGTGCTGAAGGAGATGGCTGAGAACCGGATGGAATATCTGCATCGACTGCCGTTACGGAAAGGGATGACGCCGCTGAAGCTGGCTTCCGAATACGAAGACTGGCTGGTCGCGGGGATGCAGCATGGGGCCAACGATGACTTCTGGATTCAGAACAATATCATCGATTACCCGGAGAAGTACAAAGACATTCCGGTGTACCTGGTGAGTGGCTGGTACGATTCGTGGAGCAGCAATAACACGGCCAATTTTCAGGTGCTGTCGAAAACGATCAAAGGTCCCGTGTACATGATCATGGGGCCCTGGATTCACGGGCAGCAGGGAGCGTACTCACATGGTCAGGTGACGTTTGGAAAAGCCGCTGCGATCGCGGATCCCCTGGGCTGGCGGAAGGAGTGGTACGATCACTGGCTGAAGGGGAAGGAGAACAGTGTCGGGAAAGCAGCTCCGTTTGAAACGCCGGTACGGATTTTCGTGATGGGAACCGGCGATGGTTCAAAGACCGTGGACGGTAAACTGAATCATGGCGGATACTGGCGGAACGAGCAGGAGTGGCCACTGGAACGGACCGTATACACCAGGTTTCATCTGCAACCTGCAGGCGGGTTGGCGACTGATGCTCCTGAAGTACAGGCTGCGAAGACCAGCCTGCTGTTCGATCCGGAGAATCCGGTGCCGACGATCGGGGGAAACATTTCCAGTGGAAATGACATTCTGGTGCAGGGGGGCTGGGATCAGAAGGGGAGCGAGAAGATCTGGAATTTCACGCATCCGACTCCGCTGTCGGCCCGCGATGATGTGCTGGTCTTTCAGACGGAACCTCTGAAAGAGGATCTGGAAGTCACAGGGGAACTGGCAGTGAAGCTCTGGATTTCTTCCTCTGCTGTCGACACCGACTTTACGGCGAAGCTGGTTGACGTGTATCCACCAAGCAGTGATTTCCCGGGCGGGTTTGACCTGAATATCGGCGACGGGATTATCCGGACACGGTTCCGCGATTCACTGAAGGAAGAAAAACTGATGGAGCCGGGTGAGATTTATCCGGTGACGATCAAGCTCTATCCGACTTCGAACGTATTCAAGAAGGGGCACCGGATCCGCGTGGATATTTCGAGCAGTAACTTTCCGCGGTTTGACGTGAACCCGAATACGGGGGAGCCGTTGAATGACAATCGGTTGAAGCAGACCGCGATCAATACGGTGTATCACGACGCGGCGCATCCTTCGCATATTCTGCTGCCCGTGATTCCCAAGGGAGACTGAGGGGGAGATTTAAGATCAGGACATGAAAAAACGGCCAGGGAAAAAAGGCTTTCCCTGGCCGTGTCTTTTCTTAAGATGGTCGTCGCTCGGGCTTAGTATTCGCCGATGATGTTACCATCTGATTTGTGACCCAGGTTCTGCCAGGTACCGAGGTTGATATTTTCGGAGATGAACTGCACGCGTCCGTCACAGAACAGAGTGTGCACACCGCCGACGTGTTTGCTGCGGGCTCCCAGCAGTGCGGAACCGCCGGTGCTCTGAGCACATTCAAGGAGATCTGTGTTCGGTCCCACCAGTGTGGTATAGCTCCAGGCGGGCATCGACTGGGCGTAGAACCAGGAGTAACCCCGGGTCTTGGTTGTGGCTGATCCGGTACAGACAGTACCCGAGGTGGCGTTGACGTTAGCAAACGCGCTACCGACTTCGCATTCAGAGACCATCATGGTGTTGGATGTACCGTCTTCGATGTCCCGGATTTGAGTTTTACTGTTCAGGAACATGACTGAGCGACCATTGTTCTGGTAGGTCGATCCGCCAGCTGCGTAGCCACCGGAGTCTGCAGTACAGGTGACGTAGTTAGTCGGTCCATAGCCAGACTGACCTGTGGTGCCACGGTTACCGGGATCACTGGGGCAGCGGTAAGCAGGAAGTTCATTGTTCATGGCTGTGGCGTTGGTACCTGTTCTACCGGGCTCAATGCTCCAGTCGATCTGATTGTAGAGAGGAGCCTGGTCCATGGAAGCCAGAATACGGGCCTGCCAGCTGATCATGCTGGTTTCCCATTCTGTGGTGGCACCCTGGCGACGGATCGTTGCGGGGGGGAAAGTGCCGAAGGTGTCGTGGTAATTGTGCAGGGCCAGACCGATCTGCTTCAGATTGTTCTTACAGGTGGAGCGACGGGCCGCTTCACGTGCCTGTTGAACAGCGGGAAGGAGCAGAGCGATGAGGATGGCGATAATGGCGATGACCACCAGCAGTTCGATGAGTGTGAAGCCCCGACGGCGGTTAGACAAAAGCGCTTTCATAGTTTGATTGATCCATCTACTAGAAGGGTATTGAAAAAAAATCTGAAAGAGTTTCAGTGAACGATCGAAAGAAGATGTTATTTGGCTTCCAGGGTGAAGTCAGCGGTGTTTTCGCCGGCCGCGATGTCCTGTTTCAGGGTCGTGCTGGCGTTGTATTTGGCCGGGAGATACTGTTTTTCGATCTCGATTTTCTGGCCGTCCGACTCCTGAAATTTCCCGGTCTTACGGGTCGCGGTGATCTGGACTTTATTGTTCCCGACAGCGGGACCCTGTTCGGCGGGAATCTTATAGGCTCCGTCGGTGATGGTCGCCTGAACGGCTTTCCCACGCAGGGGGTTGCCGGAGGCATCGACATCGGGGACGAAGAGAATATTGCCTGCGGGCAGCGGTTTGCCGTCGAAGGTGACGGTACCGGAAACGGAGGCGCGTTCGATGTGTTCTGCTGAGCCACCGAAGCAGCCGACGAGGAGAGAGCAACTGATTAAGGTCAGCGCAAACGGAGCGCGAGCGCTAATTTGAAACATGGTGTACCTGCATTCAAAATAGAGGGAGGTAAAACGTGCTGTGCAGAAAGAAAGCGATCGCTAGATCACAGCTGTAGAGGTACCACTCAACTGGTTTCAGGAATGGGTTACAGTCTTGAATCAGGCAGGAATCTGGGGCGAGCTTCACTTCATCAAACACTCATTATAGCGATGAGGTATCGGTTGTGTGTAGAAAAAATGAAAAATAAAAGAATGAGGATTTGAAAATAATGGGCAAGTTGCAGTCAGTCTTCCATCTCTCTGGCTTTAGCGAGTGCGGAGGCGACCAGACCAGCGGGGATCGAAACGATACCCAGCCCTGCAGCGAGGATAAAGAATGTGAAGATTTTTCCACCTGCTGTGATCGGATAGATATCCCCGTAACCGACGGTGGTCAAAGTAGACACTGCCCACCACAGGCTATGAAAAACAGAGCTGAAAGCTTCCGGCTGGGCAGGGTTCTCAAAGTGATAGATTCCGACTGCGGCCAGGTAAATGATAATCAGCGTGGCGAAGAGGAATAAAGCCAGTTCCTCTTTGGCAATGAGAAAGGCTCTGTGGAAACGTCTGGCAGCGGCACTGTAGCGGGCCAGTTTAAAAATTCGGACGAGTCGCAGGAGTCGGAAGGCTCTGAGTGATCTAAAATCCAACCCCATACCCAGATAGAAAGGGAGAATCGCCAGTAGGTCAATAAGACCAAAGAATGATAAGATGAAAGCAGGCCTGTTGCTGGCAACCAGGACCCGGGCGAGATACTCCACAGTGAAAATGATCACGCTGACAATCTCAATGCCCCTGAGAAAGGTTCTGGTAGTCGGAGACAGGTCGGGTAAGGTTTCTATCGTAAAACTAACCAGGGAGATCACAATTACAGCCTGGATGAACAGATCGAAAGTCTTACCTGCTTTCGTATCTGAATCTTCAACGACCTGTTTCAACGTTGGCATCGCACCCTCCACCTGACCTGTTAGCTGATTAACTGTACAACAGATCTGAGGATACTCTACCCGCGTTAAAAATCAAATCCGCTCAGTGGCAGTGTTCCGCACCGCCGGTCACTCCGGCGAGAGAGGAGGCGAGCTGGTCGGTGATCGACTGACAGAGATCGACGGATTCCATCAGGCCTTCCACGGTAATGACCTCGGGAACATCATCGGGGGCGAGTCCGAGGAAATTGAGCTCGGTCTGGCACTGGTCGAGCAGCTCGGTGATGGGCTGGACCTTGATGGTGATGATCAACTGATGCTTGATCAGTTCCCAGTAACGTTCGTCAGAGGAGCCATGCAGTTCACCCCCCTGTTCCTGGAGCACCTGTTTGAGCGCTGTCGCGTTGGCGACATCATAGGGCCGTTTCAGGAAAATGTGGCCCGTCGTAATGATCGACATGTCTGTTTTCTCCACCAGAAACATGAATCAATTGGTTTCAGGAGTGAGGGTTGTCAGCGGGCAGCTGTTTCCTTTCACTGCTTTAAGAGACAACCAGCTCTCAATCCTGACTAACAGTATACACTCGTGAAATACACGAAATCAAAAAAACTCCCGGAAAAAATCAGTGTTGTTAAGAAAATTGAAAATCCATGAATCAGGGCTTGAGATCGATGTCGAAGGTGTTCTCGCCTTCTTTGATCACGGTCTGCAGTTCGGTGGTCTGATCGCTCTGATATTTCTGCGGGACCTCTTTGAGGGCGTCCTTAAATTCCTGGTTGCCCGTTTCATCCGGGGGCGCATCTCCCAGTCCGGGGGAAGAAAGATAGACTTTGTAGTCACCGGCGGCGATCGGTTCGGCAATGCTGTAGGTGCCATCCTGCTTAAGATCGGCGTAGGCGCCTGCTCCTGCGGTTCCGGAAATGAAATTGACGCGTGCGCCGGAAAGCGGTTTACCCCCGAGGGTCACGGTGCCGCTGACGGTACCAGTGGGAACTTCCTCGACGCTGGATCCGCAGGCAGTCAGCAGCGCGGTCAGCATGAGGCAGAGAGTCAGTCGAGAGAGTTTGAGCATAGTGTTGTTTCTCCGGTTGTCACTTTATGGCAACAGCCGATGTCGTTTGGCACGTGCATCGGCTGTTGAGAATCTTTAGAAGTTCAGGTTATGGTGAATCGTCAGAGATTCAATTTAGAATTCGCCGAGTACCAGGTTGTCGTTACGCATACCCAGTCTGCGGAGGGTTTCGATGTCGATGTTATTCGAGAGGAACCGGACCGCACCATCACCGAGCAACGCGTGCACGCCGCCTACATGTTCGGAGGTCAGCGGGTTGTTGGGGGTGTAAGTCTGGTCTCCCCCTGTAGGTGCGGTGGAAGGGTTGGGGCTGTAACGGATGGTATTCACGCCGGTTCCCCAACTGGTCAGTCCAGTGTGTCCTGCCCAGCCGCCGTAGTAGTTGCTGCGATAATCTCGGTTGTTAACCAGGCCGGAATCTTCAGCGATGACCATGGTGTTCGAGGTTCCGTCTTTACAGTCACGCATGCGGGAGACTTTGCCGATCTGCATCATCCCGTTGTTACACCAGTAACCGCCGTAGGCAGCTCCACAACCGGAACTGTAGGGGGCTGCATTCAGGTAAGAACCACTGATGCCCACGTAGTCCATGGTCATGCCGGTTTCTTTTCCGAGAGCCGAGTTCGGGGATGTCGTACCGTTGTTGGAAACGGGACTGGTACCAGTGTAGAAGGCATCCGCGGTGCTGGACGGGCATTTGTAGATGGGGATGTAGAGATTATTCAGCACGGCGTTTTCGGTGTTATAGCCGGAGGCAGAGTTCCCACTGCCGGCTGCAAAGCCGTGTTGAGAGTAGGCCGCTGGAATGAGTTTGTTGTAGGCAGGTGCCTGATCGATGAAAGGCAGAATCGAAGATCGCCAGTTAGCGCGGTAGTAGGAAACCTGCGAGCCAATCGGAAACGTCTGATAGGAGTCATGGTAATTGTGCAGTGCCAGACCGATCTGCTTCAAGTTGTTTTTGCAGGTCGAGCGACGGGCTGCTTCACGTGCCTGCTGGACAGCGGGCAAGAGGAGGGCGATCAGAATCGCGATAATAGCGATGACCACCAGCAGTTCGATGAGGGTAAATCCCCGTGGTGTTTTGGATGACTTCAGCATCAATAGATAACTCCAGTTCCGGTGAAAGAAAAAAACGCGAGCCAGTTCAGAATCGATCGGAAAACTGTCGAATCTGTAAGTTAGTTTCTTAAAGAGATTTTTATATTCTTAACATATTAACCGGAGTCAGAATCGAAGAGCCAGCATAATTATCGTTATTTATTAAAATACCTAAACGAAAGGACGTACAGTGACAGCGGGAGGGATTCAGCTGCAGTTTATAAGAGTAGTGCGAGACTTCTTATCTGTATCTTATTGAATCACAGTTGGTTGTGACTCCGCAGCAATGTTTCAGAACTCTTGATAATGTGGAGCGAGTGCAGTTTGTCTGAATTGTGCAAGACGTGTATTTTTTGAAGTCTGTCCTGTTTTACTCCGAATAGGTCGAAGGAAACGGGTTTGCCTGACTGGCCGAGAATTGGATTCTGAAGTCTGTCAGGTGATCTGATTCAGACGAGCGTTAGCAGAATCGGTTTCCCGTTGGTGATAACCAGCGTGTGCTCGAACTGAGCCGAGAGACTGTGTTGCCTGCCTGCCAGTGTCCAGCCATCGTCGGTCTCTCTGGCAAAGCGGTTTGTTGTGGACAGGAACGGTTCAATGGTGATGACCATCCCTGCTTCCAACTTTCTTTTATCGCCGGGCACGTAATAGCCGGGGATCTCAGCAGGCTCTTCATGCAGGCCGAGTCCGATGCCGTGGCTGCAGAGATTTCTGATAATCTCGAATCCGGTTCGTTTCGCTACCTGCTGAATCGCTTTGCCGATACCGTTCAACGGACGCCCTGCGCGTGCGTGGTCACAGGCTTCGCGGAGGGCGAGTTGCGTGGAGTCGATCAGCCGACTTTTGATCGAGTTGCCGGGAGGCACGATCAGGGTGCCTCCGGTGTCTGCAAAGTAGCCATTCTTTTCCGCCGACACATCAATATTCACCACATCGCCGGGCTGAATGATTCTGCTGCCGGGAATTCCGTGAGCGACTTCTTCATTGATACTGATACAGGTATAGCCGGGGAAGTCATAGGTAACTTTGGGTGCGGAATGCGCTGCATAGCGTTCCAGCAGCGCTTTACCGATGAGATCGAGTTCGCCCGTGGTCATGCCGGCCTCGGTCTGGTTCATCATCTCCTGCAGAGTCAGGGCGACGATTCTGCCGATTTCTCTTAAAGCTTTGAGGTCCTGCTCTGTTTCGATGGTCATGGGTAACTCCCTGCAACGGTCGGATGATTAGAATGCGTGGCTGTGCTCTGTATTGCGTGTCAGCTGGAAGTTTTATCGTAGATGTTCTGCAGCGCAGAATCCAGATCGAGGAACTGGAATTCGAAATTCTCTTCTTTCAGGCGTCGCGAAATACAATAACGTCCGTAGAGAGCCAGTTCAGGATCGGTGCGCATCAACAGCGGCGCCCCCAGCCGTACCATCCAACTCAGTGCAGGGAGACCGATGGGCATCTTCAAAGCTTTTCGCAGAGCACGCATGAATTCTGCATTCGAAACCGGTTCGGGAGCGGTGGCCAGGCAGGCTCCCTGCATGGTTTGATTGGTGATAGCTCTATGAAAGAGGCGATTCATATCCTGCTCGTGAATCCAGCTCATACCCTGTCGTCCGTGTCCGACGGTGCCTCCCAGTCCCCAGCGGACCAGTTTTGAGAGCCGCTGGAGTGCTCCTCCGTCACGGCCGATGACAAAGCTGGTGCGAAGAATGACCTGCCGCATTTCGGGGAGAACAGCGCGCTGGAAGGCGGCTTCCCATTCCTGTGCGACGAAAGGCGCGAGACCATAACCGAAGGCGGAGTCTTCATCGCAGATACATTCCGGAGGATCGCCGTAACGGTGGGCTGTTGACATCTGCACCCAGACCGGAGGCGGTACTGCGAGTTGCCGAACTGCTTGCCCCAGTACGTCTGTTGCTTCGACCCGCGAACGGAGAATTTCATCACAGTGATCGGGAGTCTTGATGCAGTCAACTGTACGGCCTGCGAGGTTCACCAGAGCGGCCGCCTGTTCCAGTTCGCTGACCCACGATCCGAGAGAGCGGGCATCCCAATTCACATAACGCCAGTCGCCCTTGGTCTGTGGCTGATGTCGGCCGAGGATGGTGACCTCATAATTCTGGCCGGTCAGATAGCGGGCCAGATTCAATCCGAGGAACCCGGTGCCCCCGGCGATGACAATGCGGCCTTGTGTCTCCATGACGAGGTTTCTTTCTGTAATTGTTGAATACAGTCAAATCACTGAGGGGCCGGTTACGCCAGCCATTCCAGCCAGCGGCCGTGTCCGTCGGTGTTGGCGAGTGTCTGTCGGGTGAGTATTCCTTTATGGAAAACCTGTAATCTTAAATGAGCGTCGGACAGATTATTATACAGGTGCAACAGATCGCGTTGCCGGGCCAGTTCGCGGATCGTTTCCAGAAACGCATTCCCTTGTTCCAGTGAGATCTGGTTGGCGACATGCGTATGGAAGATACAAAGCAGAGAGTTAGTGGGAATCTCTGCAGCGAATGAGCAGATGTCTGCAAAACCGTCGCCGGTGCGCAGGTCGACTTCGATCCCCTGTTGTTGCCGGATCGCGGCTTCCAGCAGTTGACGTCGATCGTGCTGCTCAGGCCAGATCAGGGCCCGCAGCCAGTTGACTTCTGCGGGAATAGAAACATCGATCGGATGCAGGTCGACACCGATGCGGTGTGTGACGTAAGGCAGGGAATCTTCCAACCCTGCAGAGGGCTTCCCCAGAAATTCAGACGTGATCAGCGTCGGTGATTCGCGATCTCCATAGATTTTACCGCTGTCATCATAGGCGTAGCGATAGCGGTCCCAGAGCAGGTTCAGACCAGCGCTGCAGCCGATTTCCAGCAGGGCCAGCGGTTGAGGGGCAAAGTGCCGCAGTGCGTACATGAACGCGGGATACAGACAGGCACAGCGGCGGACTTCATTGGTCTGCACGAGTCGCGTCTGCAGCAGTTCGATGATTTCATTTTGGTGAGCGAGTACGAAATCTTTAAACAGCGGGAAAGCGTCTAAGGGATCTTTGGGTTCTGCAGTGCAGGTCGCATAGTACTCTGCCAGCGGATGAACTGGGTTGGCGACCAGCAGATACTGGACGGCAGCAAAGAGGAGATTAGGAACCGGCTGTCCGTCCCGGGCCTGACTGGCGATCTCCAGCACTTCCGCATCCGCGGCAATCGCTTCCGTCAGACAACAATACAGGGGAGATGTTTCCCGGCACTCCGGCACAGCAAAGGCGCGAAAGGCATCAGACAGACGTGAATTCATACTCTGTCCTTTTTAAGACGCAGGGTTCTCAACAGCCTCCCCCTCCTGCAAACGGCCCCTGGAAATGATCGGAAGTCAGAGCCGGTAAGACGGTACTCTGTTTCAACAGGAAGCGAGGCGCATCGGGGTCATCTTCGGCATCCGGGTTCCGAACCAGTGTGCCGGAGACTGCGATCGGTTCATAGCACCACTCCCACCTGGTTTCTTCCGGAAGCTGCACCATGATCATTTCCCGCGGATCAGACTGACTTCCAAATGAAAAGGGTTGCCTCTGACTGGTCATGCGGAAGGACTGGAGCAGACCTCCCCGTCTCGGCTCTGCAAAGCCCTTCAGGCAGATCGGCTGTCCGAGCAGTGATTCCCACATTTTCTCAGAGTGTGTTCTGTTCTTCGTAACAGCAGCGAAGTCGATCCGCGTGTAACCGGGGAGAGCCTCTGAGTGAAAGCGGATTTCGTACCAGGTCAAATGCCAGACGGGAGCGAGTACTCCAAATAAAAGTGAGAGCTGGATGCCCCTTCGTGCAAGTTGATGGCCACTGAGTTCATAACGGCGTATCGATTTCAATGCACGCAGACCCAGAACGAGACCCGGAATTGCGAGTAGCGCCAGCCAGGGAATGAAGAGCCCCAAAGTGCAGAACACTCCCAGCATCAGGGAGAGGACGGCCTGAGGGGCCACCGGAGTATAGTTCAAATCTGCCTGAGCCATCTCGAGATTTCCTGGGTATGTTTAGCTCATCCGTTCGTGCATGAATTGAAAGGCCTGCTGGTAGGCGGCTTCGATCAGTTTGGGATCACCGCCGACCAGGCCGTGCTCGCCTCCCGGAATCGTGACGAGCTGGTGTTCCACTCCATGCTGTTTGAGTTGCTCGGCCATCAGAGTCGACTGCTCGTAAGGCACATCGGTGTCTTTGGTCCCATGCACCATCAGCGTGGGGGGATAGTCTTTCGTTACATTTTTCAGCGTCATGTAGGGATAGAACTTTTCGGGGTTACGGTGATGATCCCAGCCGGAGATGGCCTGCGGCCAGGTTCCGTGCTGGCGACAGTACTTATAGAACTCGCCTCGATTTTTCTGACTCTCGCGCGAGTCGGCAATTGCTCCGTCGCCAAACTGTTGCAGTGCTTCTGCTTTCGTAATGTTAGTCTGGTGCCGGTCGTGCGGGCTGGGTTTGCCGATCCAGTCGCCAATCAGATCACCATAGCCCCAGAAAGGGACGAGAACTGTCGGCCGGGGCTGGGCACGATAGCCGGCGATCATCGTCAGACAGCCACCCGCGGAACCGCCGGAGACCGCGACTTTACTGGTGTCGACATTGAAGAGGTCGGGGCCTTTCTCGTGCAGCCACGTAAATCCATCTTCGAGGTCGGCTATGATTTCGGGCAGCTTTGTCTCGGGGGCCAGTCGGTAGTCAAAGGAGACCACGGTATAGCCGGCATTCAGCATGTCTTTCAGGACGCGGCCACTCACGCCCCCCCGATGTCCGACAATCAGCGCACCGCCATGCAACCAGACCATGACGGGCCGCGTCTGGTTATCATCGGCCCGGTGGACGTCGGCTTTGATTTCCAGGTTCCCCACCTTTTTGAAGGTAAAGGTTTTCATTTTGGTTTTGGCCTGCTGCGCCCGGGTGAGTGAGGGCAGACACAAAGTTGAGGCGCCGGCAGCACAGGCTCCCAGCATTTGACGACGATTCAGCAGCGTAGACATAGCGGATGCTCCCTGAGAAATCATGGCGGTGATTGTTCCAAGATATCAGAAAGCAGAGACGATGAGCAAACCGGAAACGGCTATTGCGCAGAAAAACAGACCATCAGCACCACGAGTGTCATGACGGTCAGCAGCATGATCCAGGCACTGTGCTCCGAGGTGCGTTCCGGATGCTGCCACCAGTCGCGAATTGAACCGAGCCGATGCCAGAGCACAAAGCCTGCGGGAACGGTCATGAGTCCGAAGCCCCACATCAGCCAGAGAGGAGATCCGGTCTGCCGCATTACGCCGCAATCACCGATGCCATCCAGGGCACCACCGGCGATGTATGCGCCGTTGGCGATCAGACAGAAGCCGGCAAAGAACTGGACGAATCCCGCTTGCGACCAGTTCGTCAATCGGGCTGCGATTAAGAGCCCCAACGGCAGGAGGACGCCGATCAGGGGGCCGGCCCAGACGACAATGGCGGGATGTGGATTCACGTCCAGATCTGTTCGGGAAATTGCCAGGGGATGCAGCACGACCCGCGTCACTTTGCCGCCGGTCAGCAGACCTCCCAGCACGTGTCCCAGTTCGTGCAGGCCCATCATGGCCAGCCAGCAGCCGAGCAGCCAGCAAATGCTGAACAGAAGCTGGTAAATTCGCGACATTCCAGTTGAGTTCCATAAAAAAATCTGGTGAATGGTCTTCCTGCCTGCTTAGGATGGCACACACGATTATCACCGATAGCCATGCACTTGCAAAGCCTGTTGTTTTTAAATCGATTCTCAAGATGATGAACACTGCCGCTACGGAAATGACCACAGCAGAGAATTCCCATCGAGGTACATTCTGGAATACGTCCACATTCTCCCTGGTGGCTTTGATTCTGCTGATCATCGCAGCGACACCGCAATTGATCTGCATGCCGGTGACGAATGATGTTTCTTATTATGATTTGCAGGCCCGTACTGTCATGCGCGGTGGCATGCTCTATCGTGATATGGTCGAACCGAATTTTCCCGGCGTGCCCGCCTGACTCGCTGGCTGACAGCTTTATCTTAGTGGAGTTGATTTATTCGCTCGTGACAAAACCTGCTTATCTGCGTCTGTGGAGAGCCCGCAGCGATTCGTGCTGTCGAATCTGATGGCAGGAGGACTGCTGGTCAGTCAGGCGAAAGAGATTGGACCGGAGGGACCCAATACTTATCCGCCGGCTTTTCCGGAACATCTGAAAGCGAAGTTTCCCTTCAGTCTGCCGATTGCCTTTCGTTCTGGGAGCCTGGTCGTACATCACTATCAGGAACAACCTTCCAAAGAATCATCAACGAAACCTTCTGATAAACAGTAATTATATCAGAACTTACGGCAGCCGGGCGTGGTTTGTGTCTGATACAGATTGCATGCCAGCGCTTCTTTCCAAAAAATCACTATTGTCGGGTGACAGAGCCTCAAAGGGGCTGTTATGATGAAGAAACTCAATTAGTTAATTTCCTTTAGTTTTGTCCCACATAAAGAACTTCCCCATGCTGAATCGAGCCTCTCTGAAGTCTATCTGTACCTTGAGTGCCTTCGTGCTGTTTTGTGGACTGACCTTTTTCTCCCTCTCAGGTGAAGAGAAAGATCCGAAAAAACAGCAGGCTGCCAGTCCTGAAGATCATCCGCTGATTCTGTTTATGATCGGGGAAGAGGGTTACAAGACAGCCGAGAGTCTGCCCGCATTCGCTAAAGCACACCTGCAGCCACTCGGATTTCGCACGCAGTTCATCTTTCCGGACAAGGACGATCCGAACTCCTTTTCCGACCTGAAAGCGATCAAAGAGGCCGACCTGCTGTTTTTGAGTGTCCGCCGCAAAACTCTGCCGGCTGCTCAGATGAAACTCATTCAGGATTACCTGAATGCTGGTAAGCCACTGGTCGCCGTTCGTACTTCAAGTCATGGGTTTGCGTTGAGTAAAGGAAAACCGGCCAAGGGATATGTGGAATGGAAAGATTTTGACAAGGAAGTTTTGGGGGGCGAATACGCGGGTGACTTCGGCAATAAAACTCCGACTGATGTCACCACCCAGTTGCGGGCCGAGCAGGACCCGATTATGGCGACCGTCCGTAATAAATACTTCCGCAGCGAAGGTTCCATGTATAAGAGCATCAACCTGAAAAGCTCAACCAAGACTCTGTTGCGGGGACTTTCAAACGTGGAAGGACAGCCGGTACAGATGCCGGTCGCCTGGACGAACAATTATAAGAAGTCACGCGTTTTTTATACCTCGCTGGGACACCCCGGCGATTTTGAAATCAATACATTTACACACACGCTGGTTAATGCAATCTACTGGTGTTTGAAAAAAGAACCGCCACAGGTTGATGTAGCAGGCAAGATCAGCCGTGACCGGTTCAAGCAGGATCTGGCCGGAAACGAGCAGGTCGACAAGGTCATGAAATCGTTCAAAGGGCGTGGGGAAGTCGGTGATGAATCGGATCCCACCCCACCCGCCGAAGCGGTGAAACTGTTTCAGGTTCAGCAGGATTTTGAAATGGAAACCATCGCCGCGGAACCCGAAGTGATGCAGCCGCTGTATATGAGCTTTGACCATCGGGGGCGAATGTGGGTTGTGCAATACCTGCAGTATCCGTTCCCTGCGGGCTTGAAAGTCGTCAAGTACGATCAATATCTGCGAGCAGTCTTCGATAAAGTTCCCCAGGCACCGCCGAATCATGTGAAGGGGGCTGATAAAATTTCGGTGCTGGAAGACACGGATGGAGATGGCACCTTCGACAAAATCAAAGATGTAATTACCGGTCTGAATATCGTTTCCGCTGTTACGGTGGGCAAAGGGGGCATCTGGGTTTTGAATCCTCCCTATCTGCTCTTCTATCCTGATGCGAATGGCGATGATATTCCAGACGGCGATCCCGAAGTGCATCTCTCGGGTTTCGGCCTGGAAGATACCCACTCGGTAGCGAACAGCATCAAGTGGGGACCCGATGGCTGGTTGTACGGCGCCAACGGAAGTACTTCTACGGGAACAGTGAGTTCAGAAGTCACGAAGCGACTGCACTTCAAAGGCCAGATGATCTGGCGTTATCACCCCGAAACGAAAATCTTCGAAATCTTCGCAGAAGGGGGCGGAAATACCTTCAGCCTGGAAATCGATTCCAAGGGACGTGTCTTCTCGGGTACCAATAACGGCGGAACCCGCGGTATGCATTATGCCCAGGGAGGCTATGCCAAGAAGAACTGGGGCAAGCATGGTCCGCTGACGAACCCGTATGCCTTCGGCTATTACGAACATATGCGACACAAAGGCTACCAGGAGCGTTTCAGTCAGACTTTCTCGATCTATGAAGGGGGAATTTTTCCGCCTAAATATAATGGAGCGGTCTTTGCGGCCAATTCACTGCATAACCGCGTGATGGCCAGCAACCTGATTCCGGATACATCTACGTATCGAACCGAAGACATGCCGCCGATTGTGCTCACACAGGATCGCTGGTTCCGACCGGTGGATATCAAAGTCGGCCCCGATGGCTGCATCTACCTGGCGGACTGGTACGACAGCCGCCTGACACACGTGGATCCTCGCGACAACTGGCACAAAACCAGCGGCCGGATCTATCGTCTCAAACCGAAAAACTTTGAACCAGTGAAACCCTTCGATCTGTCTAAGCAGACCAATGCCGAACTGATCGAAACCATGGGACACTCGAATAAGTGGTTCCGGCAGAAAGCCGTGCAGGTGATCGGCGAACGGGGTGACCAGTCGATGGTGCCAGCCCTGTTGAAGATTGCCAAAAGCGACAACGACGATCGGGCTCTGGAAGCATTATGGGCCTTGAATCAACTCGGCGCGTTCGATGAAGAACTCGCCCTGGAACTGCTGGGACACCGCGATCAGCACATACGTCGCTGGACGATTCGTCTGCTCGGCGATCGGCATCAGGCATCGAAACAGCTGACGAAATCATTGGTGGAACTGGCGCAGACCGAGCCTTATGCTGAGGTGCGGTCGCAGCTGGCATCGTCAGCCAAACGCTTCCCCGCGGAATCGGGACTGGCGATTACCGAAGTCCTGCTGCAGCGTGAAGAAGATCAGGAAGACCTGCATATTCCACTGTTGCTCTGGTGGTCACTGGAGAGCAAAGCGACTTCGGATCGGGAAGCCGTCCTGAAGCTGTTTTCCAAACCCGAGTTCTGGCAGGTCAAGATGGTCCAGGATGTGATTCTGGAACGGATCATGCAGCGGTACGCGATGGCGGGCGGCGATGAGAATTATGCGATGTGTGCCAAACTGCTTAAGCTGGCTCCCTCCGATCAGCACAAGGAAAAACTGATGGTGGGGATGCTGGAAGCCTTCCGCGGTCAGAAGATTACGAACCTGCCTGAAGACCTCAGTAAAGGTCTGGCGGAGTACCAGAAGAGCCTGGGTGAAACCGATCTCGCGTTGGCGCTGCGACTGGGTGATAAGGAAGCGACCAGTCGCGCCTTGAAAATCATCGCAGACAAAAATGCAGACCGACCGACACGGTTAACCTACATCGAGATTCTGGGACAGCTGAAAACGAAAGCGGCTATCGGTCCGCTGACATCGATTCTGTCACTGACCGGTTCCGATACCCATTCGCTCAAGCGGGTGGCGTTGCAGGCGTTGATGAACTTTGAGAATCCGAGTATCGGCAAGAGCATTCTGGCCCGCTATCACAGTACGCTGCTGGACGAGCATGATGTACGGGGTACCGCGCAACGTGTGCTGGCCAGCCGTAAAGCATGGAGCAAACAGTTCCTGAATGAAGTGGATGCCTGGCGCATCAAGGCGAACACGATTCCGCTGGATGTGGTACAGCAGATGGCATTGCACGACGATCCCGACATCAAAGCCAGCATTAAGAAACACTGGGGTAAGGTTCGCGGCAGCACTCCAGCAGAAAAACAGGATGAAATGCAGCGGGTGGCGCGTCTGGTGAAAGCCGGTGGCGGGCAGTTTTCTTCGGGCAAAGTACTGTTCAACAAGACGTGTGCGGTCTGCCATACCCTGTATGGTGAAGGGGGTAAAGCCGGTCCCAAGCTGACGGGCTACGAACGGGATAACCTGGACTTCATGCTGCTGGCGGTCGTCGATCCGAGTGCCGCGATCCGCGAGGAGTTTACGAACTTCCTGATTGTGACCGACGACGGACGCACCGTAACCGGTCTGATCGACGAACAGACGACAAAGACAATCACCCTGCGTGACGTCAAAGGGCAGACAGTGCTGATCAACAAGGACGAGATCGAGATCCTGAAGGCCCTCGATCTCTCCCTGATGCCGGACGGTCTGACTAAGAACCTGAGCGATCAGGAAGTCAAAGACCTGTTTTCCTATATTATGAGCCGCACTCCCAACGGAGGAAAATAGGTCTCCCCGGGAAGCGGGCTGCTCCCCTCGGTCCGCTTCCTGTTTTCTTACGCTGCTCTCTAACTAGTTACCTCTTTGATCAGCCCGGGATTTCCGGAGTTGGGTTAACAGTTCTACGATTGCCTTGTGAGTATGGTACGTCTGGCTGATGACCAGAGATTTCGAATGAGGCACCGCCGAAATAGTACCCGTGTAGTTCGGATGCGTACTGCCGGGATTGTGTTTTCCCCCTGAGGCACCACCGGGCAGCGGGCTGGCGACTTCTACGATGACGCTCCCCTGGATGTTGAAAAATCCGTTATCTTTATCAGAGTTGGCAGTTCCTTTTTTGTTCTGAACCGAGTTCATCGCTCGTGATGTTTTACCACTCCGTTCCCAGGTTCCAAGATTTGCTTTCTGAATGGCGGCAATCAGGGCCTGGTAATCATCATCGGTTTGACAGAGATCACCCACGGGATAAACGCGTGTTTTGAAGGTTGCGGCAGCTTTGGCTTGCGAAGTGATCAGGATCATATCCCGATCGACGACGTAGGTCAGATTGAGGGGGTCCAGAATCTGTTCCAATGCATTTTCGAAGGTGATGTTTTTGAGACTAGTGTCAATGGGCTCTGCGGGCGTTAATCCAATTGCTCCCAGGTCCTGGGCCTGGATGACAACAGGAACATTGTGGAGTTCACTGAAATAGGTCATGACTTCATCCAGGGGAATCTCCGGGAAATTCGCTTCTGTCTCTGCCTGCAGTGCCGCCTCCAGGTTTTCCTCGCGTGCCGTCAATGCGGGGTAAAACGATTGTTTCAGAGTCGTTTTTTTAGCGATGTTCTTATCGGCTGAACTGGTTACCAGCCTGCATGGTTTTTTATCTCCCAGGGCCAGGCTGATCGACCAGCCGGAAACGAACATGCTACCGACGAGTATTGCCAGTGCGGCGCATCGGATGTTGCGTCGCTTATAAACTGTCATCTTAGTCTCCTGTTTTCTGAATGAGTGTGGTTTAGTTCCATACTACGTTTAAACGAATTCCATGTGACATTCAAATCGACTTAATCAATTCACATCACGGGCTTCCCGGAGTTGGGTCAACAGTTCCACGATTGCATTGTGAGCGTGGTAAGTCTGGCAGATAACCAGGGCTTTGCTTTGCGGCACGATCGAAATGGTTCCGCCATCGTCATCGTGGTACAGACTGGCTCCCAGCACTGCGTTCATGCCATTTTGATCGGAAACCTGGAAGAAACCGCCACCTGCGCCGCCTCCCATACCACCACCGCCTCCGAATCCACCTCCCGCCTGCTGACTGGGGGTGACTTCACTTTTCAGCGTCCGCCATCTGCCCACACTGGTGTTTTTGATGACCGATTCCAGCATCAGGTAATCGATAGGGGTCTGACATAAATCACCTACCGGGTAGACACGTGTTTTTAACATCTCTTCAGCTTTAGTCCGGGTTGTAATTTTGACCACATCCCGATCGAGGACGTACGTGAGTCCTATCGGGTCCAGAATCAGGTCGAGGGCTGTTTTGAGTGAGACATTCTCGACAGAGATGTTGACCGGCTCATCGGTCGTCAGTCCATCTTCTCCCAGATCGTTTGCAAAAATCACAAAGTTGATGCCCGTAGAATCCTGGTAAAACGTGATGACATCGCTCAAAGCGGCATCGACGAATTCCGCAGCGACCGTTTCATTGAGCTTTTCCTGAAATTCCTTTTCGAACTTTGTGAGAGGGGGGAAAAAGATCTGTTTTGTCGGGACCGTTTGTGCTGTTGCTGTCACTAAATCGGAGGCAACCGCCGGCGGAGCCGGTTTTTTAGCCTGCCTGGCTTTGGTCTGCTGTTTGTCTTCAGCCTGGGCTGTAACTAATAATCCGCCTGCAAGGAGTCCCAGCAGCGTCCAGGTCATTCTGCGTTTTCCAGTTTGTAACATGCTTTGCTCCTATTGATTTTCAGGGGTGATTGTCTGTCTGAACTTCAATTCGTTTCCGGGACTGCTCTCATCTGAATCTGACGAACCTGCCGCAATTGTGTGAGCAGCTCCACGATTTTCTCATGGATTTCCTCTGTCTCATTAACTACCAGAGCCTGGCACTGGGGGACGGCCGTGATGGAAGAACTGAGCATTCCAGTTGGTGCAGCGAAAGGCGATGGTGCAGGAGTGCTCATGACCTGGGATTGAGCCGAGAGTCGTTGACGTCGGGCCCAGATGTTCGGCCGACAGGCAGTGCCGATCGCTTTTTCGATGGCCTCGTATTCTTCAGCAGAATGGCACAGAATACCGACCGGGTAAATCCGCGTTATCAGATGGCGGTCGACTTCTGCCTGTGTGGTGATCTTGAGGACTTCCTGGTCAATTTCATAGGCCAGTCCCAGCGGCTCCAGAATGATTTTTAACGCCGATTTGAGAGATACCCCATGCAGGGAAACATTAACAGGCTCATCGGCAGTGATTCCGAGTTCTTTCAATGCTGATCCCGAGACATACATATTAATGCCATGCTGCTTCTGGATTTCATTAAGTGCCTGAGTGAGGGGGACATTGGGAAAGTTGGCTCTCGTGTTGGTATTGAGAGCATCCTGAATTTGCTGTACGCGGGGATTTAGTTCCGGATAGAACGGCTGTTTGACCTTAACGACCTGTTGTGGAACCGCTGCCTGCTTTTGCTTAACTGTGAATTTAACAGGCCAGTTCACCGTTTTTAAGGTTGGCTTGGCTGGCTTATCTTCTGCCTGGGCAGTGTTCGGTGGCGTCGTGCCAATGCACATCAGACAAATAGAAGTGGCAATGAATAACGCTCGCATAACAGACTCCTTCAATGCGCAGGTGAAAACAGTTGGCACTGACTGTGAGTGAGAAAGTGCTTTGTCAGTTCAAGTGGTGAAATACCGACGAGAATGTCTCCGTCTCAAAGCCTGATGTACTGGCCCGACAGAAACCGGTTTGCAATCAATGGGCTCAATCTAATGCAGAAATGAAAAGGTATAAACTTGAGACCATAAGAGATGACATAAATGAATCCATGTATATTGCCTGATGGTAAACGGCTGAATTCTATCTGTCAACAAATTTCTGGAGTAAAGCAGCGAATGGACCACGCACCGGATCACAACTGTTTTTGAGTAAACCGTTTCAGGATGTATAAAAATCCGGGGATGGTCAGCAGCAGGCCGGTCAGTAGAAAACCCCAACCCGCGCCCACCGGTCCGTAGGTTTTTCCCAGGCACCAGACCAGCCCTCCGGTGATGAGTTGTGAGGTTGTATTGAGGAACAGAAAGGGTTCCTGCTTAAAGGGGCGGATATACGCCATCACACACTGGGCGATATGAATCGGAATCAGGGCGAGTGCGAGCAGGACCGTCGGGTACAGGGGGAGAATCCGACGCTGTAATTTATGAACCAGATCCCAGAGGGGCTGCAGAACACTCCAGGACTCCGAAAGTTCCGTTCCCCGGAGCAGCTGCAGGATCCAGACAATCAGACAGAATAGCGTCCCTCCCGCAATCAGTACCTGCGTAGAGACCTGGAACAGACGCCAGAACACCCGCTTGAATTCCTGGAGATTGTTTTGGGCTACCAGTGAACCAAACAGGGGCGCCCGGCTCAGCATCCAGGAATAGGCGGCCATTTGTAGTGTCATCAGGGCAGTCCAGGTCAGACCCAACTGGCCGGCGACCTCCGGGCCCTGGTATTCAAACATCAGGGGAATCACAAATGAACTGGTGAAGTAGGTTGCCATCGCCTGGATTGCCAGCTTCCAGTGTAGAGGCCAGACCTCTTCCGACCAGCTGACGCCGGGCCCGCTGCGTGCCGGCAGCAGGGAAGCAAAAAAACGTCGATAGCGCACGCCAATCAGCCAGAGTTCCCAGAACAGGCGGACGGCACAGATGGCGACACTGGTCCAGAGTCCCGCGCCGCTGGAGATCGCGGTCCAGACAACCAGGGTGGCTGTGACACTCTGAAAGGCGCGATAGCGATTGGTTACCGAAACCTGATCACAGCCATCCAGCAGCGTCAGGCAGGGAGTGGCGACGAGTGTCAGCGCAGTGAGTCCGACAATGCAGTACCAGGGGCCCTGCCAGTCAACACCATCTGCAGGTTGCGACTGAAAGAACCAGTAACCTGCGATGCCGATACCTCCGACAAAGAACAGTCCGGCGATGCTGTACCATTTTAGAACCAGGGCCGCCAGACTGCGCATTCGGGAGAGAGCTGCCTCTTCGCCGATGAGATATCCCCGCTCGTCAATTTTCAGTTTCGACCATTCGTGGCTCGTCAGATAGAGGGTTACGACCTGCATCCCCATTTCGACAAACGTCTGCAATGCGACCAGTGCACCAAAGGTATAATAATAGCCCTGCAATTCACTGGAGAAAAAAGCGACGATCAGCAACATCGTCACCGGGCCTGATACGAACTGCCAGCCTCGACTGACCAGCGCATAAAAGACGGCTCGGTTGACTTCCATGCGGTTCAGGAGACGCCGAGGCCAGCTGCGCTGTTGTGGTTGAGGTTCCCGCTGTTCGCTCATGAAGTGTGGTCAATTCTGTTTGTTCAATCGTGACGTCTCAACCGGTCGTTTGATTCAGGTCATTATGCGCGTCATGCAACGCTACTTCAGTTGTCAGCAGGTCTGTCGCATTTTCCGCGATCAACAAGAGACTGGCCAGACGTGGAGGCTGCCCGTCAATCTGATCGGGGGAAGTTAGTCGCACACTGACATCGCCAGGCAACTGTTGTGTCACACATCTTAACCAGTTTGAAAAGTCGATACCATACGACTCTTTCCAGGGGAAGTGCAGCCAGCTGGCGACCTGGGCTGCAGTCAGGAATCGCTGAAAACCAAGCGCGAGTCGCCCCATCGTATACCGTGCATTGAGATCCTGCAGCGGTCGTAATCGCATGTTTCCCTCAGCATCCCGGTATTGCATCGCATCAATGCCCAATGGTCCTGTATAGCCAGTCTGCTGGACAATGCGGGCGACCCGTTGTGCGACGTCAATCGCGGGTTGCCATTGTTGAAGTGTCGAATCATCGACGTTGATACGGCTGCCACGATACTGACCGCGCGTATCATTCAGCAGTACCGTCAGCCCGATAAGTGTTGGTTCTCCCACAGCTGGGATTTCCAGTTGAATTCCGGCTTCGCTCATTCGCTCGACCCAGGGTTCCAGAAACAGGGGTTGTCCCTGTGTCAGTCTTTT
Source organism: Gimesia chilikensis (assembly GCF_008329715.1). Taxonomy (GTDB): domain Bacteria; phylum Planctomycetota; class Planctomycetia; order Planctomycetales; family Planctomycetaceae; genus Gimesia; species Gimesia chilikensis. The sequence continues at coordinate 24,093 of NZ_VTSR01000014.1, forward strand.
TGCGGCCCAGCCTCGGATTGGTTCGCTCAGCTTCGGTCCGTTTCCGCACATGCGTTCCCGGGCCGACATGCTGAAGTTCGCTTTCAATACCCAGCTGGAGTCGTCTGAATCAGGTAAGGCTTGCAGTGCCTGTTCCAGAGATTCCAGGCTTTCGACGCGACAGCTGCCGGGCAGTGCCGATTCCCAGTCCGTTTCCAACTGGAATGAGAAAGAACGCGCGTTGACCGTGCTCGCAGCAGACAGGACGCCCGTCTCAATGGCGAAGCCTTTCGCTTCTGCGAGCTTTGCCACTTCATTAGACCACCCCCAGGGGACGAAGGTCAGGGAGCGGGCTGCCTTGGCGGTGGGCCACTCAGATGTGAACTCGACAGGGGGGAATCCGGATGTCGCCAGTTGTTCTGTAAATTCCCGGGGAAGAGTCGCCGGTAAATAGATTTGATCTCCCGCCTCAGCCAGGCCCAGCCAGCAACAGGCCAGGCTCGATGTGAGTGAGGCTGCTGCGCCGGTCGAAGTGCCATACGTCTCCCCGGCGAGCTGATGTTCGAAATCAAAGTTACCATAAAAAAAACGAAGCATGTGGCAGTCAATATGACGGGAGCGGAACGGGAGATTCTCAACAGAAGTTGATCATCGGGATTGGGCAGACGCATCAAAAATCTGTTATACTGTCTGCTTCCATCCGAAACTATCCTCACACCCAAATTCTCAGGAAAGTCAACCGATGTCCGCAAAGTCCCTGCCCCGTATGATCGTCCTCAGTCTCTGTACTCTGTTATTGTTGGTAGTCCCTGTCTTCGCAGAAGATTCCCCAAAACAGTCAAAGGAAAAGACACTCAAGGTCGCGACCTTTGCGATCGACATCACCCCCCCCATCGGGCATCCGCTCTGTTACGGGCACATTGCGCCGGCTAAAAATGTGGTGGATCCGTTAAGTGCCCGCGGAATGATTCTGATGAGCGGAGATCAACCGGTCGTCCTTCTGGCCCTGGACTGGGTGGGAGCGAACAACGGTGCCCAGGATGAATGGAAGAAAGCACTGGCGGCAGCGGTGGGGACATCGCCCGACCATTGTGCGGTTCACTGCCTGCATCAGCACGACGCACCCGGCGTCGATATCACGGCGAATCAACGGCTCAAAGAGAACGGCCTGGATGGGGTGATGTACCAGGAAGCATATTTGAAAGACGTGATGCAGCGTACGATCGAAGCGGCACAGCAGAGTCTGAAACAGGCCCGCCCTGTGACCCACGTCGGAACCGGAAAAGGGAAGGTGAAGCAGTTCGCTTCCAACCGTCGCATCCTGGGACCGGATGGCAAAGTGAAAATCGTACGTTTCAGTTCGTCCCGAAATCTGGCTGCCATCAAGGCACCGGAAGGTGTGATCGATCCTGATGTCCGTCTGCTCAGCCTGTGGGATGGGGATCAGCCTGTGGTCGTACTCAGTTATTACGCGACGCATCCACAAAGTTATTACGGACGTGGCGGCATCAGTTGTGACACGGTGGGCCTGGCGCGGGGACTGCATGAAAAACAGTTGCCCGGCGCGCTGCAGATTCATTTCGATGGTGCAGGAGGCAATATCGGTGCTGGAAAATATAACAACGGTGATCCGGAGAACCGCCCTCTGCTCGCACAGCGGCTGGCAGACGGAATGCAAGCCGCCTGGAAGTCGACCAAAAAAACACCGGTGACAGCGCAGGATGTCAGCTGGAGTGTGAAACCGGTTCTGCTTCCACTGCGAGATACGCTGGACGAAGAAAAGCTCACAACGATTTTGAAAAATCCCAAAGGACGGATCACCGATCGTATCCGGGCTGCCCGTGATCTGGATTATCTGAAACGGACACAGGCTGGAGAGACGATTGACATCACCCGCCTGAAGATCGGACCGGCCCAGGTGGTCCATATGCCGGGCGAACTGTTCGTGGAATATCAGCTCGCAGCGCAGAAAATGGCCCCCGATGATTTCGTCTGCATGGCCGCTTATGGCGATCAGGGCCCCGGTTATATCGGCACGACGATCGCGTATGCCCAGGGAGGCTACGAAACCGGCCGCGTTTCACGTACGGCACCGGAAGTCGAGGATGTGCTGATGCAGACGTTACGGGAACTGGTGGCGGGCAAGTAAAAGTAGCAGCGATTCAGGAATTGTTTATTCCGTTTTAGATGGTCGAGACCATTTGATCCGGGATGTGTAGACCCGGTTGTTGCTGCCATATTTTTCGATGCCGATCGGCTGCATCCACTCGGCAACAACGACCCAGGTCTCAGAGGGGCTGATCTTGACGACGGCGAAGTTGCCCATGCGGGCTCCTTTTTCAGGGACGATGATCCGTTCGGTACTCCGATTGACACGGAGTGTTGCGGGATCGACTTCTGCCATGAACAGGGGCGCCCGGTGCCGGAAGACATGATCGTTGTTCGCACCGCGACGGGTGTAGACCAGAAAGAGCCCGTCGCTGTGCGTGACCCAGTGCTGCTGCGTGTTGTAGTTGCCCAGTTCCTCGCCATCATCAAATTTCCAGACGACCGGCTCTGAATAGTTCAGGCCATCATCACTGACGGAGACGTAACCTTTGTCATCATTCCGCATTGTCAGGTAATACTTCTGCTGGAATTTCGTGATGGACGGCTCATACAGGCCCCGCTTCACCGGCACCGTATGTGTACTGCCATGCTTTTTGTAAGTCAGTTTCTCGCCATCAAAGTCACAGAGAACAACAGTAGTACTGAATTGTTTTTCGTGTTTCGGTTTGAAGTAAACGGGGAGCAGGATCGTGCCATCCTTACGGTCCCAGCGCTGTGCGGAGCCGGCACCGCAGTTTTCAAAACGCGGTTCATCGGGCATGCTCATCGTTGTCCAGTCAGACCAGGTATGGTCCTGTTGGTTGTAAACCGAGTAAGCGACACTTCGCTTGCGGACGTGCATGACTTTATTGTTTTCGTAGCGGACCGAGTGTCCGGTCCCTAACAGTTTTTTGGTCTTCGCGTGCCAGCCGGGAGTAAAATCGCAGATGGCGATCTCACGCGTGTCAGACAGCCGGCGACGGGCCAGGGTCTCGTGTTTGATGGGGCCAATCCAGTTTTTGCCATCAGTGGTCCGCATTTCATTCAGGGCATAGAACACGTCCGAACCGGTCAGGAGCAGCTTCTGCATGGTGAGGACAACAGTTGCCGGAAATTCGCCCGACTGGGGAATCGCACCCGCACGGGCCTGTACCCAGCAGGTCTTACCATCAAAGCCTTCCCGCACAGTTCTCAGGTCGACTTCATAAGTGAGTGGTTTAGTGTCGTCTGCGGTAAGTGACACCGGGCCGATAGTCAACAGGCTTAATACAAGACAGAGCAGGCTGCGAATTTTCATGGGGAACCTCTGGTTGGATGAGATCTGGTAAGTCCTTTCACGATACGCACAATGCAAGGCTTACTCAATAGCAGAGCGGACAACCTGGGAGAGGAGTTGTTGAATTATTCCAACGGCAGCTTTTACAATGATTCATAGTAGTCCTTTTCCCTTACTCCTGTTTCTGGAGTTGAATTATGTGCATGCGCTCGCTGGCTGTTGTTGTTTGTCTCTTATTCTCTACTTGTCTAGAGGCTGCTGGGCTGGAATGGATTCAGGTCAGCGCGGATGGTAAATCGTTCGTGACCGCAGAGTCTCAGCAACGCTTCGTTCCCTGGGGCTTCAATTACGATCACGATCGGAAAAGCCGCCTGCTGGAAGATTACTGGGACAAAGAGTGGGAGGAGATTGAAGCCGACTTTGCCGAGATGAAAGCGCTCGGGGCGAATGTAGTACGGATTCACATTCAGTTCGGCAAGTTTATGTCGGCCCCCGATCAGCCACGCGAAGCGGCCCTCAAGAAACTGGGTGATCTCGTGAAGCTCGCGGAGCAGACAGGACTCTATCTCGATCTGACTGGCCTGGGCTGTTATCACAAACAGGATGTTCCCGGCTGGTACGATGCACTCAGTGATGAACGCCGCTGGGAAGCTCAGACACATTTCTGGTCAGCAGTCGCGAAGCGGTGTGCGGGGAGTCCGGCCATTTTCTGTTACGATCTGATGAATGAACCCGTGGTGCACGGCGGAAAGAAAAAAGGGACCGACTGGCTGGGACCCGGGTTTGCAGGCAAGCATTTCGTGCAGCGGATTACGCTCAGCCCGGATGAGCGGACGCGTCCGGAGATTGCGGCAGCCTGGATCAAAACGCTCGCGCAAGCAATTCGCGAACAGGATTCAAAGCACCTGATCACGGTCGGCATGGTTCCGTGGAGTCTGGAACGAAAAGGGCTGCAGTCTGGTTTTGTGCCTGAGAAAGTGAGCGCGCATCTGGATTTCATCTGTGTACACCTCTATCCTGAGAAAGGCAAAGTGGACGAGGCGATCGAGACGCTCAAAGGCTTCGATATCGGTAAACCACTGGTGATTGAAGAAACGTTTCCGCTGAAGAGTTCCCCCGAGGAATTTGAACGGTTTATGCTCGAGTCGCGGAAATATGCGGAGGGCTGGATCGGCTTTTATTGGGGTCAGAGCCTGCAGGAATACCAGCAGGGGACCACGATAAGTGATGCCATCATGGCCCGCTGGCTGGAGTTCTTCAAGCAGAATGGTCCCCGATTCAAAGAGACGCAGTGATACCATAAGGTGGCTGAAGCTGCTTCACGGCGATCAGGGAGCCGGCTGCTTGAGGTATGGTTTCAGGCTGGGGACTTTGGCTGGAATCTCTTCCACAACAAGCCGGGCGATCTCTCTCGCGCCTTTCCCTGAGAAATGAGTGCGGTCATCCTTGCTGGGGCTGAAGTATGCACTGCCTGCATTTCCCAACTGGTTGAACAGGGTGACGCTTTTCTGGTGCAGGTCGATGACGGGCACATTTTTTTCTCGACCAACTTTGAGCATGGCTTCGGCGTAAGGACGGAGAATGGTTCTGATCTTTCCGTTTTCAAATACGCGACGTGTCATGGGAGTAACCAGCACCGGCTGCATGCCTGCGGCGCGGGCTTCATCGATATATTTTTTGAGATAGTCCTGATAGGTCGTTGCGGGATCAGTTTCACGATCACCTTTGCCGGGACAGTCGTTGTGGCCGAACTGGATGAAGAGGTAATCCGCTTTTTCTTCGAGTGCATCTTTCCAGCGTCCTTCGCGAATGAAGCTGCTGGAACTGCGACCGGAGAGAGCCCGGTTCAGAATGGTCACATCATCGTTGAAATATTCGCCGAAGACCTGTCCCCAGCCGGTGAGGTCTGGTTTGTCTTTGGGACGTTTATGATAATCTGAGACTGTTGAATCGCCGATCAGCATGATGCGGAGGGCTGGTTCAGCGGCTTCAAGGCTGCTTCTGGTGGAGACCGGAATGTGGATGAGAAAGATCAGGAGCAGTACGACAGGGGATCTGGTGATTTTCATGCTGTTAGTTTTCTAATCGTGTCGCTGTTTTCAGGTAAGAAGGTGCTGTTTTTACTGTTGAATCAGTTTAAAATGAGAAGACCAGTCTGAAAAGTATGTTGACAGGGGATAATTAGTAATTAAAATGGATATCAATATCCGATATTGAGTCCGGATACCTGCCTCAAACCTCAAATCAGAGTTCGGATCATCTGACTCTGGTAACGTCCCGCCCGTTGAAAGAAGTGCTCCACCGATGAACGTGTTCCCGAAGTCGAAGAATCTGTCGCCTCTCAAACTCAGTTTGTGCTGGGTGATCGTCTGCCTGGCTGCCATTGGTCTGGTGGGGACCAGATCCGCATCGGCTCAGGTCAATTTCGAAGAGGCACCGATTAACTATAACCAGGCCACTCCCGCTAATGCGATCTCCCGCTTTCAGAAAAAACTGGATGCAGGCGAGGCCAAACTGACATTTGATCGGAAAGAGGGCCGCGGCTATCTGCCTGCGGTACTGGATGCGTTGAAGATTCCAGTTTCTTCGCAGGTGCTGGTCTTTTCCAAGACCAGTCTGCAGGTCAAACGCATCGATCCTTTATCGCCACGTGCGTTGTATTACAATGACGATCTGTACCTCGGCTTCGTACAGGGGGGCTCCGTGCTGGAGGTTTCGGCGAGCGATCCAGAACTGGGAACCGTTTTTTACACGCTGTCACAGTTCGAAGCATCGCGTCCACAGTTTGTCCGGAAGACGTTTGAATGCACGCAGTGCCATGCCGGTTCCATGACGCAGGGAGTGCCGGGACATATCATGCGGTCGGTCTATCCGGGGCCGGATGGAATGCCTGTGTTCCGTGAGGGAACTTATCGTAGCGACCACAGCAGTCCCTTCGAAGAACGCTGGGGGGGCTGGTACGTCTCAGGAACGCACGGAAAAATGCGTCACATGGGAAACCTGATCTTCCGACAGGGAGATAGTGCGCGGAATCTGAATCGCGATCGTGGAGCGAACGCCGACGACCTGGAACGCTGGTTCGACACCGACCCTTATCTGACGCCTTACAGTGATATTGTCTCGTTGATGGTTCTGGAACATCAGGCCAAGATGCATAACCTGATCACACGGGCGCAGTTTGAAGGCAGGATTACCGATCGGGACTCGCAGGTGATGAACCGCATGTTGGAACGGGAAGCAGCGTTTCAGAGTGACAGCACAAAGCGACGCTACGAGAGCTCCGCAAAACGGCTCGTGGACTACATGCTGTTTGCAGACGAACTGCAGCTGGAAGATCAGATTCAGGGAATCTCTGGTTTCCAGGCTGAGTTTTCCAAAGCAGGCCCGCGAGACAGCCAGGGGCGTTCGTTACGCGACTTTGATCTGAAGCGGCGATTGTTCAAGTATCCCTGCAGCTACCTGATCTACAGCGAGTCGTTCGAAAGCCTGCCTAAACCGGTTCTGGAAGTGGTATATCGTCAGTTGTGGGAAGTGCTGACCGGTAAGAACCAGAGTAAAGAGTACGCGCATCTCAGTGTCGAGGACCGCAGGGCGATTCTGGAGATCCTGATCGAAACCCGGAAGGGGCTTCCTAGGTACTGGAAGCTGTAAATCGGTTCTGCGGCTGTCGATGTGAATCGAAAACGCAGCGGTTTTGTATATGAAATCAGACATATACCCCTACATCTGCTTTGATATTGGTTGTTTCGGTGAATTCCCCCGCTTAGAATGACGGCAGTGCAAAGACTGGATTTACAGGACTTTCTGTCTGCTGGATGTTCAATTTCTGTAACCAGTGCCTGACCGGTCTTTCCGTTCCGAATCTCAAAACAACCGCCGCGCTTAAAACTACGAGGAGCTTACGGGTATGTTGCCCCGACGCGAAGTATTTCCCCACGTGATCGAAATCAATTATCAGGCCAGACAGCGTTTGGGGTGTTGTGTCTATCTGGTATTCAACGACCAGAATGAGTGGTTACTGATCGATATCGGTTACGAAGATACCGTTTCCGAAATCATCGAAATGATCCGGCAGATGGATTTCCCGCTGGCAAACTGCAAATATCTGATTGCCACCCACGCAGATGTCGACCACATTCAGGGGTTGAGTAAAGCGAAAGAACTCCTGCCCAATGCCCAGGTCGTCGCGCATCCCAGTGCAGCCAAACCACTGGAAGAAGGGGATCGGATCAGCACTTATGCCGAGATCAGCGCCCAGGGTATTTCTATCGATATGCCTGCTTGCAAGGTTGATCGGGAAGTCAATGAAGGCGATGTGATTGATCTCGGGGGCGACATTAAACTGGAAGTCTGGCACACCCCCGGGCATACCGACGGACAGCTGGCATTCCGGTTTGGCGATCTGCTGTTTTCCGGGGATAACATCTACCGCGATGGCTGTGTCGGTCACATTGACGCCCACCACGGTTCGGATATTCCCGATTTCATCGCGTCCCTGGAACGGATTCGTGACTGCGATGCGAAATGGCTGCTCCCCAGTCACGGTCCTATTTTCCGCAATAAACGGGAACTGCTGCAATCGACCATTGATCGTCTGAACACATATCTGCACATGGCAGACTTCGGCACCTGTGCGATCGACTGGCCATTACAGGACGAGTGGGACGAAGAACTGCTCAAAGGCTTTGACCCGGAAACAGCCGAATAACAGTCTGATTTTCGGTGCTTTTGTATGACCTTGTGTTCACATGGGGCGCCCTGCGCGCTGTGAATATCAGGGACGCCAGCGCTCTCTTGAAGCTGTATTTTTCCACTTTTTAAGGGAGAAGCGGCTCCCAGAGGGCAAATTCCTGCTGCTATAATCGTCAAAACTGCTATCATGCGCAGGATCTTTACGATAATCACAGATGTTGCCTGTGCTGCGACAAGTTTAACCAGACGCGGCGACGAAAAATACCGACATGCGTTGACCGGAACAACGCAATTCAAATCAAGCAGCGGAAGCGGGCATTTCTATTTTTTATGCATTCGAGATTGATTCATTTAGCGAAACCGTGACAATTCATGAGATCTGGTTTGAGCATTTTCCTGTTTTTCAGAGAAGAAAGCTCAAGTCCGACTCAGTTGTTGAGATATTTTGGATCAAACCGTTTTCAATATGAATTTCGCAGTTCCCTGATTTTCGAACGCGAGTTCATGTTATTGATAAAGCCTACTCGGCTAATGGATTAAGTAATGGCTTCGTTTTTTGAAAAACGCGATCCATGGGGACACAGTCTATCTTTGTGGGTTGTGGTTCTGATGATCTTCGTCACTCCGGTGCTGTTCGGAGTGTTGCGGGAGATCCGCCAGGAAAACAACGTTGAGAACTGGCTTCCCCCCGATGATCCACAATCGAAAGTTCTGCAGTGGCATCGTGACAGCTTCGGTATTGAAGATCGCGTGCTGGTCTCCTGGGATGGCAGCTCACTGACGGACTTGCGCGCCGATCGTCTGAAGCTGTCACTGCTGGGGCAGAAAGATGCCAAAGGCGTTCGTCGGGGTGGTTCACCCTACATTCTGGACGTCGCAACTCCCCAGGATGCGATTCAGAAGATGGTGGATTACCACATCGACCCTGATGAAGCAGAGCGTCGCCTGAAGGGGGTTCTGATCGGGACCGGGATGCTTAAGGTGCGTTTGAGCCCCGCCGGTAAAAAAAGACGAGAACAGACGATTCAGGAACTGATAGCAACCACCAAACGCGAACTGGGCATCGATCTGACTGTCAAACCCGCTTTCACTCCCTGGGTTGAAATGGTTGATGAGACGGAAGAAGGCAGCGTAACTGATGCACCGGTGGAAGAGCCTGACGAAGATCAGGTCGATTTCAAGGCGCTGGTCGAGGCGATCCCCGAACACGATTTTCAGTTAATCTGGCCGCGGATGCAGGCTCATTCAAAACAGGCCGACCAGATCAAAGAAATCGCTCTGTCTTTAAGGCGTCCCGAGATCCTGGCGGGGGCTTCGACTGCTGCGGACCAGGAAGCGAAAAGCGATCAGCCAGGTGAAGAACCTAAGCTTATCGAGGACTGTTTTTTCGCGATAGGTACTCCCATCGCAGTGGCGATTTCACTCTCCGATACAGGCGATGCCGACCATGCCTCGGCAGTTGCAGCCATTAAAACCGCTGCCGTTGACGCAGGTATTCCAGAAGAAAACCTCCACATGGGGGGACGCCCGGTTGCGGGGGCTGCTCTGAACCGGATGGTAAAAGAGTCCTCCTGGAACACGGCGTATCCTCTGTGGCAGTTCCATAAACGCTCGGTGACGCTGTTCTCCGGACTGATCGGAATTGCCCTGGCATTCCTGATGCTGCGGAGTGTGCGCCTGGCCTGCCTGGTGCTGCTGGTCTCCTATTACACGACTTTTGTGGCAGTTTCCATCATTCCCATGACGGGCGGCACGATGAATATGGTGCTGGTCGTTATGCCGACACTATTGACCGTACTAACGCTGTCCGGGTCGATTCACGTTGCGAATTACTGGAAGCACGCCGCCCATGTAGATATGAAAACCGCTGTCGTCAAAGCGGTAGAGATGGCACGGGCTCCCTGTATGATGGCAAGTCTGACAACAGCCATTGGTCTGGCTTCATTGCTGACCAGCCCGCTATCACCAGTTCGCGATTTTGGCCTCTACGCTTCGATCGGCTGTGTGGTTTCCCTGCTGATGGTGCTCTACGGTCTGCCATCGTTACTCCAGTTATGGCCGGCTAAGCCGCCGAAAGCTTCCGAGATCGATACCCGACACTGGCAGGCATTCGGGCGGGGGTTATCACGGCATCAGTGGCTGGTGTCATTCACCTGCCTGGCGATTTTTGTTGCCGCCTGTTACGGGTTCAAATGGTTCCGGACCGAGACCAAAGTGATCCGGTATTTCCCCGACTCTTCCCGTGTGATTCAGGACTACCTGTTCCTGGAAGAGAATCTGTCGGGTATCACCCCCGTCGATACCGTGATCTGTTTCGATGAAAAAGCACAGGAAGATCTGAACTTTGAAGAACGTGTCGAACTGGTTCGAAACATCGAACGGAAGATCGCCGAGCATCCCGAGATCAGCGGTACGATCTCGCTGGCTGATTTTCGTCCCGTCTCTGAACCGCTGCCCAAAGATGCGAGTACCTTCCAGAAGCTGCGTCATGCCAAACGAGTGAACGAGACCGAACGCCGCGTTCGCGAGAGCCTGAAAAAGGAAAAATCAGGCGAAGTAAACCTGGAAGGGGATACCGTAAAATCATTTCTGAATATTGCCGACCACACTGCGGATCTGGAGCAGGAAACCGCAAACGGCGCACGAATGGTCGACATTCAGAAGGGCGACGAAATGTGGCGGATCACTGCACAGGTTGCCATTATGACCGATCTCAACTATGCGGATCTAACAAATGAATTGAACCAGGTAACGCAGTCTGTCTTACGCGATCATGCCGGGACGACGCATCTGGTAACCGGAACGATTCCCCTGTTTCTGCGCACCCAGCAGGCTGTATTGGAGAGCTTGATCAAAAGCTTTGGGCTGGCCTTCGCTGTCATCGCCGTGGTGATGATGGTGCTGCTGCGGAGTCCAACAGCAGGTCTGATTACGATGTTACCGAACCTGATGCCCATTGGTGTGATTTTCGGGCTGTTGTCCTGGATGCACGTGGCTGTGGATATTGGAACGATGATTACCGCATCCGTCGCACTGGGGATCGCTGTGGACGGCACTCTGCATCTGCTGACCTGGTTCAAAATCGGAATCGAAGAAGGCAAATCCAAGAGTGAAGCGGTGGCTGCAGCTTTGGGGCACTGTGGCCCTGCGATGTGGCAGACCAGTGCCGTGGTGGCGATCAGCCTGGCGATGCTCTATCCGGCAGAATTGCTGCTCGTTAGTCGCTTCGGCATCCTCATGTGTGCGTTGATCACCGCAGCACTGCTGGCCGACATCATCTTCCTGCCCGCACTGCTGGCTGGCCCCTTGGGAACACTGATTGTGAACTCTCAGAAACGAGAGCAGAAAGCGACTGAGAAACATCCGCTGTTGCAGGAAGGGAAAGAGTCAAAGCCCCATCTGTCGCATGTGGTCAAACGGGCGCAGTCTGAACAGTCTTTTGAGACGTAAGTCTCTGTTCAGAATGACTTTGCAATGATCACCGTGTCGTCGGGGCAGGGCCTTGCAGATCGCTATTTGGGGCAGGAGCTACGCCGATGGTTCCTGCTTTTTCAGGAAGTAGATATCCATGCTCGACTTCTGCAGCAGGTCGTATTGCTGCCATTCCGGAGGTGCCTCGAACTCAGCGTCGCGGGGCGTGCGGAGTAGCAGACGACAGTCGGGGCTGGAAACGTTGTCGCGGGCCAGTCGCTGCATTGATTCATACAGCCGGGAGCCGGGCTTGAGATCATCGATCATTTTGTAAGGGGGATCGAAGAAGATCAGGTCGAAGGGGACGAAGTCTGGCACATTTTTGGGACGGAACGACGAGAGCAGGGCGTTGGTCTTCCAGCAGAGGGAGTCTGCTTCAACGCCGACGTGCGCCACATTCTGTTTCAGCAGCTCGTGAGCCTTCCGGTCCTGTTCGATGAACACGGCGCTGGTCGCGCCGCGACTGAGTGCTTCCAGTCCCAGCGATCCGGTTCCGGCGTAAATATCCGCCACTCGCTTGTCTTTGACTGAATCTCCGAGCCATTCGAAAAGGACTTCCTTGACGAAATCGGTAATGGGACGGGTGGTCTGACCGGGGTTAGCCTGTAATTTACGTCGACGATATTTGCCAGCAATGATACGCACGGTAATGACATTTCAATAAATCGAGCGTGAATCTAGTGATTCACACGAAACACAACAAAATACGATGCCGCGATTGTATAACGGAGACGCGGCAAAGAGAAGGATCACTGCTTTTCCTGCTTCTGCCGGGCCACTTTTGCCCAGTGCTGCCGAATGATTTCGGCCGCTTCTTCGGCAATCGAGTGAAACTCCTTCTTTGCCTTTGGAACAGGTGCTTCCGGCTGAGGTAGCTGTGATGTTGAGATAATGGTGGTATCGCCAATCGATTCGCCAGGTTCCCCTTCCGGAGTTTCTTCAGAAAGCCAGGTGGAAATGTCATCATCGGACAGGGGAGCCGCCTGGTCGGGACTGAGGTTAGCAGGCTTCGAAATGGCTTTCCGGGCGCCGGCCAGCTCAAGCAGCATTGGTCCGACGCGCAATTGATCTCCCGGTTGCAGCGGGGTCTCTGTCTGAATTACCCGGTCGTTGACATAGGTGCCATTACGACTCTTCAGATCAACGACGTAGAGTGTGCCTTCCCGTATCGAAAACTGACAATGCTTTCGGCTGACATCTGGATCGGGGATGCGAATTTCGCATTCGGGGTCGCGTCCAAGTGTGACCTCTCTTGGAGGGAGTTTGAGCGTTTTCCCCTGGTATTTACCTGTTTTTATGATGAATTTGGGCATGTCTGGCGGGCCTTACATCAGGAAGATGTGATTCGTGCTGTGAACAATGATGGTCGATTTCAACAGACTTTAAAGTGGCAGGCTGGTTTGAATAACTTCGTATCGCACTGGTTCGTACGGCACAGAAATGAAGAGACTGGATCAGGTCATGTTTTCCTCGTTGTTTGGTTTTTCAGAAGTGGATCAATCATGCAGTGGGACAATTAAAGCGTCGTTACAGGCGGGGCAGGTCATCGTGCGGCCCCGGTGTTTGCTGCGGACTTTCAATTTCTTGCCGCAGCCACAGGAAAACTGTATGCGTTCTTCCTGCTGTTCTCGATGATCGGTGAGGTGTCCTTCTTCCCAGGCGTCGTCTGCGATTTCCCGGATCAGTTCCAGGAGTTCGTCGGGATCAAAGGGTTTGAGCAGGTACCCGTTCGCACCAACGCGTGCAGCCAGTTCACGGGACTCTGGTAAATCGATGGCTGTCAGAATCAGAATCGGGACTTCGCTTTCCCGCTGCTTCATATGCTCGCAGATTTCAAACCCGCTCTCCTGGGGCATGATCAGGTCCAGGATGACAAAATCAGGTTTGTGCATTGAGAAAGATGAATGAGCCTGGCCACCATCTTTAGCCAGGGTGACATGATAGTGATGTTCTTCCAGTAGAGTTTTGATGAAGAACGCCGTATCCGGATCGTCTTCAACGACCAGGATATGATTGACAATCGAAGAGGTCATGTCCAAGCGCGGTTCGTGTGTTGCCATAGTAGTGGAGACTCCTTAATTCAGTGTCCCCGATTCCGTCGGGCCTGCTTTGTGAATGGAACTATACGGCGGTAATTTTTTTCGCGATAACGGTCCTGTTAAAAAGTGGTGTGTGAATTCACTCTCATTCGTCAATAGTAGTGTGGGTTGAATCTGGATCTTCTGGTGAGAAATACCAGGAATTTATTATCTCACAGCGTCTGAAAAATGACACAGGAAAAGTTTTTTTTTCGGCGTAAATAACAAAAACTCCTGAAAAACAGGGGCAAACACATTGACTTTTGGATTTACAAATACTTTACTTACGCTTGGTTCTAGGGGAAAACAACGTTTTTTGCCTGACCACAACACGGATATGACAACACACTATGACGAGGTGGTAGTCCACTTCTTTCATTTTCATTTACCAGTATCAGGAGTTCACAATGGCAGCAAAGGCTACGAAAGATAAGCCACTTACCAAAACAGAGATCCTCAATGCACTAGCTGAAGGTTCTGGACTCACTAAGAAAGAAGTTACCGCTGTTCTTGATGAATTAAGCACACTGATTGCCAAGAACCTTGGCAAGCGTGGTCCTGGTGTCTTCAACGTACCTGGTCTGCTGAAGATTCAGGTTCAGCGTAAGCCGGCTACCAAAGCCACCACCCGTCCCAATCCATTCAAGCCTGGCGAAATGATGCAGGTTGCTGCAAAGCCTGCTCGCAACGTCGTCAAGGTTCGACCTCTCAAAGCACTCAAAGAGATGGTCTAGTCTCCTGCGTCTGATTGCAGGATGAACGAATTCATTCCGATGCAGCTTCTCTTCGTAGAAGCTGCATCAAATTTGAATTCGGGTAGTAGTTTCCTCTACTCGCTTTGAACTGAACCGCCTGTCGTTGCTCTGGAATACCTCATCAGGTTTTCTCGAGAAAAAGCCCGATTCAGGTCAAAAACTCAAAAAAAGCAAAATTTCTTCGAAATTAAAGCGTTTTTTGTAAAGTCTTTCCGATTACCGTCGGAAGGGGAAACTCTTGCTGTAAGTGTATTTTATAGTACATGTTGCGCCTGCAGTGTAACGCCTCATTTTCTCTACTGCCTCTTTTGAAGGGCTCACATCGGACGGCCTGTGCGCTCATCCCGCGCGCCAGCCTCTTGACGGTATAAATGTGGGCATGTAAAATCTCAACGTTAATTGATCTCAGTGCGACTACTGATGGATCGTTGTAGTGTCCCTTTATTTCGCGGCACACTACGTCAGGATTTACGTAGGATGATCAGTCATCCTGAGAGAGAAGATGGCATGTTAGTTTTATCTCGCAAGAAAAATGAAAAGATCGTAATCGATGAAAACATCGTGATTACGATTGTTGAAATTCGCGGCGACAAAGTGCGTCTGGGGATTGAAGCGCCCCGCGAAGTACCCATTCATCGTAGCGAAGTTTACGAAGCAATTCAGAACGAACAGAATTCGGCTTCAGGATCTGAGAATGATCCTTCCGAGTTACTGCAATAATTCTGCTGTGCATCTATGAATACTAGAAGGCCGCTTCACAGCGGCTTTTTTTAGCGACTGATTTCAGCCCGATTCCATCCAACTGGCGTATTCCCGTTTTTTTTCAGAGAACCTGAATTCTATTAACGCCGTCCGCTTGACTTATCCGATGGAAAGCTTAGATTACTAATCTCGTCGGCCCCATCGTCTAGTTAGGCCCAGGACATCGGGTTTTCATCCCGAAAACAGGGGTTCAAATCCCCTTGGGGTCAGATTTGAAAAACAGCGATCATTCGAAAGAATGGTCGCTGTTTTTTTTGCGCACTGCCTCTTGGATCTCCGGGGTGGTTTGTTGTCTGATTTCGGCTGCATGGATCTGAATCCGTCGAACCGCTTCTGCGATATGCGTCATGGTCTCTGCTTCAGAGAGCAGGATGGGATGGTGTAGAACTACCATTTGTTGATCGCAGTCAGAAGCGACAGAGAGTTCGTCGGCCTGCAGGTAGCGTCGACGGCTGTGGATCGCGTGCAGAGCCCTGAAGCCTGGAAACAGGGCAATTCCCTCGGCCTGCATTGCGAGGCAGAACAGCTCGCGTGGGAGGCCCTCAAATCGCTCTGAGTCATACCAGAGCCCCAGCTTGTAATATCCTGGCTGTGAAGCATGCGCAGAATTGAGCCTGTGGTTCTCAAAGCTGGTCAGTCCTGAGTCGCTGCCCAGCTTTCTGATGAGGTGTGTCACGTTATCCTGGCGTAACTGATTTTGTGAGGGCAGCTGGTCCAACTGAGGAATTAAGAGGCCGGCCTGCAGTTCAGAGAGCGGATAGGCGTCATTGCCCCGATAGGAATAGAGTCGGATCCGTTGGGCGATCTGTGGTGAGGAAGTCATTACAGCTCCCCCTCGCCCTGCGGTCAATAATTTACTGCCTCCGAAACTGAGAGTCCCAATCTCGCCCCAGCTACCCGCTGTGCGGCCATCAATCATTGCTCCCGGGACTTGGCAGGCATCTTCAATCACAGGGATGCCTCGGGCAGCAGCGATCGCTGTCAGAGACTGCATGGGGACTAATCCGCCATGCAGGTGTGAGACCAGGATGCAGCGTGTGGCAGGTGTGATCGCCTGTTCTACCAGTTCGATATCGAGGTTGCCGTTGCAGCGATCGACGTCGACCAGCATTGGTGTCGCGTCTACCGTCAGGATATTTTTGAAATTCCCTTCAAAGTCATAAGCGGCGAGAATGACTTCATCTCCCGGCCCGACATTCAGCCCTCGTAACGCGAGTTCGATGGCGACAGTACCACTGGAGCAGAGCAGGGCCTCCTCTTTTTGATGAAGCTCACACAGGCGCTGCTGCAGTTCTTTCGTCCAGGGGCCATGGTATTTCCCCCAGAGGCCTGTCTTCTGGGCCTCCTGTAATACCTGGGTGGTGGCTGCGCTCGGGAAAGGCCAGGCTGGTGGACCTGCAGGCAGACAGGGAATGCCGCCGAGGATCGCCGGTTTTTCGCTGAAGGGGCTGTTCACGAGCATGGTTCTAGACTCTAATATTTAAACAGGAAGACGCAAAACGTGAATAACATACTGTTATACTTAAGAACGTTAGAGTATGATGATTTCAATCTTCGGTACTCTGATTCATATATCAGGTTACCAGGTTGAATCAGAAATTCGTCTGAAATCCAGCATACTCGTATTGGCAGGTGAAACCAAGATGTCACATCAAATCAAATTTATCATGGTGGGTGGGTTCTTAGGAGCAGGAAAAACCACCACGCTCGGACGGCTGGCAAAACATTACACGGATCAGGGATTGAATGTCGGTGTGGTTACCAATGATCAGGCGGCAGATCTGGTTGATACGAACTCACTGCGCTCCCAGGGGCTGAATGTCGGAGAAGTCGCAGGTGCCTGTTTCTGCTGTCATTTTAATTCGCTGATGGACACTATCGGCGAACTTGGTTCACAACAGAAGCCTGACGTAATTCTGGCTGAGCCGGTCGGCAGTTGCACCGACCTGGTGGCCACTGTGATTCAGCCCATCAAGCAGTTGTACGATGCCGATTTCAAAATCCAACCTTATGCCGTGCTGATGAAACCCAGCCATGGTCTGAAAATTCTGAAAAACGAGCAGGGTTCCGGATTCTCACCGAAGGCGGCGTATATTCTGAAGAAGCAACTGGAAGAGGCAGATCTGATTCTCATCAATCGGATCGATGAATTATCTGAAGAAGCCGTGGAAGAACTGACAACGCTGGTCAATGAACAGTTTCCCGGAACACCTGTCCTGCGGACATCCGCTCTTACGGGGGCGGGCTTTGAAGGATTGATCGAATTTCTGGAACAGGAAGGCGATTTCGGCGGTAAAATTCTGGACATTGATTATGATATCTATGCGGAAGGTGAAGCAGAGCTGGGCTGGTTGAACAGCAGCGTGCATGTTTCAGCTGAGACGGAGTTCTCCCTGGATCAGCTGTTGCTGGATGTGATCAGTCAGCTGCAGGCTTCATTCCGCGAACAGGGGGTAGAGACCGCTCACCTGAAAGTGATCGGTTTGTGGGAAGGATTTTTTGGTGTCTCGAACCTGGTCAGTAACGACAGTGAACCAAAGCTGTCGCTGGCATCCGACTGCACGGTCAAGGAAGTCGATCTGATTGTCAACGCCCGCGTGGCCTGCGATCCAGACGCGTTGACCGAGCAGGTCATGAAGGTCCTGGAGCAGTGTGCCGGGGCTTTGAATGCGAAGCTGGAGTTCAATCAGACTCAGAGTTTCCGCCCAGGTCGACCGGTGCCCACCCATCGGTATGCAACGCCCAAGTAATTCCTGCAGGTTCCGGACGGGGCCGGCAGGGTCGGCTTCAGTTCGGGGATGTGATGTCTGAGTTAAGTGATCTGTTTGACGCTGGTCGACGGCAGCGGTTTCGACGTGGACTGCAGGCCTGGTATACGGTCCATCAGCGGGATCTTCCCTGGCGGGGTATTGACGATCCCTACAAAGTCTGGATCAGCGAGATCATGTTGCAGCAGACCGTGGTTGCTGCGGTGATCCCCTATTTCGAAAAGTTTATGGATCGCTTTCCCGATGTGCAGACTCTGGCTGCTGCTGAAGAGGGTGAAGTGCTGCAGTACTGGGAGGGGCTGGGTTACTACAGTCGCGCTCGGAACATTCACAAAGCGGCCCGGGTGATTACGGAGGATCGCGACGGCGCCTTTCCGCGAGACGTCGGTGGTCTGCAGGCGTTACCCGGAATCGGCAGATATACCGCTGGAGCCATCTGTTCGTTCGCCTATGATCAGCGGGCACCGATTGTAGAGGCGAATACACTCCGCCTGTATTCGCGATTAATCGGGCTGGAGTTGGATCCCCGCTCAAAATCCGGACAGGAGCAGTTGTGGGAATTCGCAGAGTTGATTCTACCTCGTAAAGCACCGGGAGCGTTTAACCAGGCGTTGATGGATTTGGGGAGTCTGATCTGTACGCCACAGAATCCACAGTGTGCTGAGTGTCCGGTAAGTGCCTGTTGTGAAGCGTTTCTCACGCAGCGACAGCAGCAGATTCCTGTTCCTAAAGCGCGGCCGGTGATTACTCCTCTGACGGATGCTTCGATCGCAGTTTTCGACGGACAGAACGTTCTGATTCGACAGCGGGCAGCAGGCGAACGCTGGGCGGGGCTCTGGGATTTTCCCAGATTCACTCTGGAAGAACTGAATGGTACTCCGCATCCGGCTGCCCCCCGAAAGAAATCATCCCGGGAGCAGTTGCTGTTCAATCAGGAAATGGAAGCGGGTAACAACATCGCGGAAATTCCGGAGGGGTTGAACGCGTCTGTGATTCCTCAGTTGGAGGCGTATGTGCGCGAGCACTCAGGCGTGGCAGCTTCGATTCGTCAATTCGCTCAGGAGATCCGTCACAGTGTGACGCGATACAAGATTCGGCTGTTGTGTTTTATCGCCGAGGTCGAAGCGGACGAAGCTCTGGAGTCATCCGAATATCGGTGGGTGCCTGTGAGTGAATTGGGTGAATATCCCCTGTCGGTCACGGGGCGAAAGTTTGCACAGCTGCTGGCCGGACAGGTGGGGAGCTGATCGCATCGGTTTGGGTCGGCGCGTAAAAAATCCCCATTCTCAAAATTGCCTGAGATTGAGAATGGGGAAAACGCATTTGACTCAAGAGAAGAAAGCGGCATCCGTGCCAAAAAAGCCTTCCATGGAAATAGACTTTAGGTTTACCGGATGTGATGGGGGTACTGAATGAGTCGCTCCCTCTCCCGTAGTCAAAGACGCTGAAGGTCTATATGTATCGTAGATCGATTGTGGATTAACCAGAGAGCTCTTTGAAGAGTGTGCCGAATTCAGGCATGTCCTGTTCGAGCAGATTTTGCCAGGCCGAGAGATTCCAGATTTCAACGCAGATCACTGCGCCAACAATCATGACCTCCTGGTTGGGTTGGACTCCCAGAAACTCGCGAAATCCTTCCGGAATTGTGCAGCGAGAACGATTGGCCAACTGAATCGTGCGGTTCCGGGTCGACAGCAGTCGCCCCAGACGTTGCACTTCATCCCAGCGGTTCTCCAGGCGATGAGCCTGAATCTTCTGTTTGATCAGGTCAACTCCCTGATCATGTCTGGATTGCCAGTCGGAGGCTTTCCAGAGGCTGAGGCAGCCAGCACGCTCTTTGGTGAGCATCGTTTCCCCAGATTCGTCAGTCACGGCTTGAGCCATATCAGCAGGGAGCGAAATCCGAAAACGGTCGTCGACCGTCCGTTTGATCTCTCCTGTGATAAAAGTTTCACCGCTCATAGTCAGCCTGACGAAACAGGGGTGATTAAACCCGATTTGCAGCAATCTTGAATGATTTCAACATTGTACTGGGCGGATAACCCACAATCAACTAGTTATCAAAGATCAATTGGGCAGGAAACCCACTAAGAACTGAATTTACCGTTCGCAATTCAAAAAGGCAATCACTGATTGTCTGATTCTCCTGATTTTGTCAATTTTTCTGTCTGACGCTGATATGAGTGTTTTTCCCGCTCTGAGAATTATTGGGTGAAGTGTAACGCTTGTAAGCGAGGTGGGCCTGTGCAGGCTGAATGAGAAGGGAAGTCGATACGACAGTGGATGGAAGCGTGTTGAGTGTGTATTGCGGAACTTTAGCATGACTTGAAATAAAAAAAGCGACCTCCGAAATCAATTCGGAGGTCGCCTGTTGATCATTCACTTGAGAGACGACTGTAGCCGTCGGTGAATCTTAATACTCACGGTGCTTCAGGATACCCGGCAGTGGAACGGGATACGATCCGTCGGCACGAGCAATCACTGGTGCGGGCGAGTCCATGGTCAGTTTATCTACATCGGGAGCGAACTCCTGTTTGCAGTTCAACATTTCATCGTAGGTAACGATCTGCCCTGTGTGGGCTGCCATACGACCCATGGCGGTAACCAGGCTGGCTTCTGCACCACGCTGAACTTCGTTGTAAGGTTGATCCTCACGAATGGCGGTAATCAGATCGTCCCATTCGATCTGATACGGGTTCGGCTCAGGCTGTGGGAATTCCCAGAGAAGATTATCTCTGTCCTCGTTGTAGCCTTTGTAGATCCGGGGTTTAGCCGGGTGGTGCGCCGAGGTTGAGATGACTGCCAGTCCCTTGGTGCCGTGAGCAAAACTGGCAAACTTCTGGCGACAGCCGGGAATCGTACGACCACGCAGGAAGAGTTTGGTTCCATCGGCGAACGTGTATTCGACGCTGTAATTGTCGAAGTTCTGGTCGACGTTATCGCCCCGGTAATGGCGTCCCCCTGATCCATCGGCTTGAACCGGCCACGCATCTTTCATCCAGCAGCTTTCGTCGATGTTGTGGATCAGGAAGTCACTGTATCCACCACCGCTGGCCCAGAGGAAACCATGGAAGCGGGAGATCTGATACAGGAGTTCGCTTTTCATGTCAGGCGGCTGGGGGCCGGTGGCAGCAGAACCGGTGAGACCTGCCATACGATAGGCCCGCAGTTCGAGGACATCGCCAATCTGACCATCTTTGATACGATCGTAAAGTTCCTGGCGTGCTTTACAGTGCCGGCACATCAGACCGACGCCAACCTTGAGGTTCTTCTCAACAGACTTTTTGCCAAGCTCAAGCATCTTGCGGGTACTGGGACCGTCGACTGTGATCGGTTTTTCCATGAAGACGTTGATGCCTTTTTCGATGGCGTAACCGAAGTGTACCCAGCGGAAAGCGGGAGGGGTGACGAGCAGAACCACATCCCCCGGGCCGAGACAGCTGATTGCTTTTTCGTAGCCATCAAAGCCGATGAATTTCTGGCTGTCGGGAACATCGACTTTGTCGCCGTGGATTTTCTTCAGGCTGTTGTAGCTGGTATTGAGGCGATGGTCGAAGACGTCTGCCATCGCGACGAGTTTAATGGGGCCGCTGGTGGTGGAGAGCGCGTTGGAGGCAGCTCCGGTACCACGTCCGCCACAGCCAACCAGGGCGATTTTAATCGTGTTATCTTCGGCAGCATGTACGTGCGGAATAGACGTGCCTGCCAGCACAGAAGCCCCTGCAGCAAGTCGACTGGAATTCTTTAAAAATTCGCGACGTGATGAGATGTCCTTGGGCGCTTCACTCATGTTGGGCTCCTTAGTTGTAGCTAATGAAGTTGAAAACAGATGAAAGGTTTATCTGACCGGCCGATTGAAAAAGGAAAGCAGAGAATCAATCGAATGACCGTTTAGTGGAAAGCGGAATTCAATCAGATAAAAATACGTATGATGATATCTGATTATATCAATGCGAAAGAGGCAGTTGCAACTTGTTCGTAAAGAATGTGAAGAGTTGCGAAGCAGGGTTTTGCGGAGAGGAAGTGATAAAAAAAGCCGAAGACTCGAGACGAGTCTTCGGCGGGTGATTACTAAGTGATCTTAATTTAAGTGGAGTCGAATCACAGGCAGATTAGAAGTTGTAATTCGGGTTCTGCGGATCGAAGTCAGCATCGGTCAGACCAACGTTAGTGCGGATGTTGGAGTAGGTGTATTCTTCCACCAGTTCCGGTTTCGCATTGCGACGTGTCGGCCAGTCATACTGTTCGACGCGTACGGGCAGGTTGGTTGCTTTGTCGATGTAGAGTCGAGTCATCTGGAAGCGGATTCCCTGACGCTGTTGCGGGTAGCTGGTCTGCAGAACTTTACACTGCATGTTGCCCAGTTTGGCATCCGGGAAATATTTGACAGCAACGCCAGCATCCTGTTTCCGTTCTTCATTCCACTGTTTCAAAATCTGGTACAGCATTTTGCGAATGCCGATGGTTGTGATCGGGTAGCGGCTTTCATCCATGGCCTGTGGGCTGTTAGGCTGCAGAGAGACGGTACCGACCAGACCTTTAATGCCAGTCTCGTGTGCGAGGATCTGGTTTCCATTGCGACCATGGAAGTAGATTACTTCACGTCCTTCATGAGGATTGAGGAAGTTCAGATAGACACTGAGTGGTTTTTCACGAAACTTAATCTGCATCGTGTGAGTAGGCTGCATTCTGCGTCCTACTTTTTCACGTTTGATGAAGGTCCCCTGAAAGTCTTTGATGTCAGCCGTTGTTTCGTAGCTCTGCATTGCCAGGCGGATAGCCGGATCCAGAGCATGGCCTGAACTGGGGGTTTCAGCGTGCAGGTTATTGACCTGAGTGAGGCTGGCGGTCAGTGCGAGAGCAAGAACTCCAGTGAACGCAGCCACTTTCCCCATCTGGCGACCCAGAACGATGCGCGTTTGGTAAGCGAATTGTTTTACCATTGAATTTCGTGACTCCCTTTGTCGAAATCCACTTGTTTTGGACTGATTCCGAATGAGCACATTTGGCGGAGGAACGGTCTCAAAACCAGTAAGAAATATATAGATCACTCTGCAGTACGGAAACGTCTGACTGAGTTTCCCTCATATGAAATGATACGGTGTTTAGATTCGATGTCGAGTAGAGATTTGAGCATTCAAAACCCTCTCGGCACTGTATCAATAATCGAACCGATGCACAGACCGTAATAAATCAGATCACGTGTTCTCTTGGTTTTTTGATAAATTGTCAAGACAGATTCTTTAGATTGACTCGTCGCCATCTAAGTTTGTGAACTTTATATTCTGCCTGGAGTTGACGGGCTTCCCATTTTAACATGAGGCGAGGGGTGTGAAGATACATGATTCTTTGAAGATTTGCCGAATTCAACAGATTTTCAGAAACTTCAATTGTTGGAATTAAGGCGATTCTGTATGATTCGCGACCTTGAAACTGACCGGAAACATTTCAAAAAATGCCGATCTGCCTCAGGAATTCAGAAGCCAGTCTAACAACCGGGCCCCACAGCAAAGGCGAATTTCTAACCAGATCAATTGTGGTTAACCAGGAAGGTTTCTGTTAACCAGACACATTGAGAACAAGGAGTGTTCCCATTGTTCCGATCGGATCTGATCCGATAGCGTGATTGCGAACATGGAGGAGAAACGCAAATGCGCTCCAAAACGAATGACTTTTTTTCGACGATTCTAGTGTTAATCCCATTGGTGGCTGTACCGATGCTGGCCATCTTCGGGATTCCGGAAATCGCTCCTGTCAAAAAGTCTGCTCTCAATGAAAAAGACCTCTTTAACCAGGAAGATTCTACGCAATCTCCCTTTGAGGAAATCTCTTTCGACTCTTCTTCCCACGAAATCGATCTGGGTGGCGAAGGTAGTTTGAATGGTGCCGCTGGCAATGGTCAGTCCGCACAGAATCCGTTTGGTAACACAGCCTCCCAGTCTCCCAGGCGAAGTCGACGCGATGACGAGTGGCTGCCACCTGCGGGTGCGTTGGATGGCTGGGAACTGGAACCATCTGCACAAAAACGCGAGCCCGGTCAGGAAATGGCAGGGTTGAACCCTCCGGCTGAGTTTCCTGTTGAAGCACAGATGCAGGACAACCGGGAACCGAATCCAATACAACAGGCCGGCTTTGATGGTCAGTCTGAGTTCGCACCTGGTGTTGAGAATGCACTGGGGCAGGAACTTCAGCAGTTTGAAAGCCAGGCGAATACTGCCAATCCATTTGACACACCGCAGCAGCCATCCGCCATTCAGCAGGCTGCAGCCCAGGAACCAGTACGCGAAGTAGATCCCCAGTTCCGGCAGCGAGCCGAACTGATGCTCAGACGGGATCCCGCAACCTGGAGTGCCGCAGTTCAGAAGTTGAATGAACTGGGCATTCGCGATTATCGCCTTGAACCTGGTGTCCGCCCTGACGAATTTCTCTTCAGCTGTTCCTATTCACCACCCCAGAATCCGCGGATTTCCAGAAGGTTCGAAGCAGAAGCACTCGATCCTTTGAAAGCCGTGATCAAAGTATTGCAGCAGGTGGATGAGTGGAACCGTCAGCAGTAAGCTGACACCGAAACGGAAATCAAAAACAGGCCCGCTCTGAAATCGAATCAGAGCGGGCCTGTTGCATTATAGGGTTAGCAGGAACTTATGAAGCTGACAGATCAGGCTTCGTTTTTCTTCTGCTGTTGTTTCCGCTTTCTGGCTTCCATTTTTTTGCGAAGCTCTTTGGATGAGGGTGGCGCTTTGCGTTTCAACTCACGTTTTTTCTCGACAGCGCGATTGGCTTTTTCAACCTGGCCACACAGATCAGCCAGTGACTTCTCGACGTCCTGCTGCCGATAGGATGATCCAGCAGTCCAGGCACGGCAACTGGTGTGCCCCTGGACTTCATAGCTCTGATCCAGGCTGCGAATCGCGTGGCTGAATTCAACCAGTTCATCATTAATGGCGGTGGAAGCAGCGCTCAGGCCGACAGTGGCACCGATGACTCCGACCGTTCCCAGCATGACCAGCTCGGCTGACATGACCAGACCGGCTTCATCGCGCCAGAAGTTCGTTAACAGTTTCATGATAGACCTCTCAGAAAGTGGTGACAGTTTCTTGAGAGTGAGGTGAGAGTGAGTTCCGCCTGTTCCGATTGTAGTGATTATTCGGATTAAAGGGATTGTATCGGTTTTTCTGCTAATGTAAATATGGGTAATATAAAAAGTGTAAATAAGTGTGTTTCTTTTGTATGTAAATGTTGTAAGTCCATATTTAGCAGTCTGATATGGAAAATGCCCTGCTGATTTGTAAAGGATGACGTCGCCGAGGGAGCTGATCAGGCAGCAAATTTGATTGCTTCGTGTCAGGTGCAGTTCAGCGAGAGTAAAGTCTGACTTAGCTGGTTTTAAGCGACTGATTGAACCCCGGGATACGTTTCAGTAAGAGCACAGCAGAGATGCATTCAGGAGAAATTCCCGGGACTGAATCCCTTTATACTTGCCTGTTAAGGTCATTCGGGACATGATCGTACCGATCAAAGATCCGACAAATACGGTATTTAGCAACAGAGCAGGAGAAGGGTTTAACGAGTATGTCCTCACAACAATCGCCACTCAGCATTGGTATTCGTCTCTCAATTATGATGTTCCTGGAGTTCTTCGTCTGGGGAGCCTGGTATGTAACCGTTGGTAACTACATGGGAGCCAACGG
Organism: Gimesia chilikensis; assembly: GCF_008329715.1. Lineage (GTDB taxonomy): Bacteria > Planctomycetota > Planctomycetia > Planctomycetales > Planctomycetaceae > Gimesia > Gimesia chilikensis. Next base: position 49,653 of record NZ_VTSR01000014.1, read on the forward strand.
AATGGGGGATGCGATTTACTGGGCTTACACTGTGGGGCCGATCGCGGCGATCGTCTCACCTTTTATCCTGGGTATGGTGGCAGACCGCTTCTTCTCTTCCGAACGCGTCCTGGCCGTGCTGATGGTCATCGGTGGTGCGGCACTCTATTATGCACCACATGTAGTAGGACCTGATGGGGAAGGGAGCAAAACATTCATCCTGTTACTGCTGTTACACATGTTGTGTTACATGCCGACCCTGGGGCTGACCAATACGATTGCTTTTTCGCATCTCAAGAATCAGGAAGTCTGGTTCCCGCTGGTCCGTGTTTTCGGAACCCTGGGCTGGATTGTCGCTAACGTTGTGGTCAGTAAATTCATGCAAGCTGACATGACTCCCCAACCACTGTTCGTGGCTGGTGGAGCTGCAGTGCTGATGGGAATTTACAGTCTGACCCTGCCACACACTCCGCCGCCTTCGAAAGGCAAAGAAATTTCAATTCGGGATATTCTCGGACTGGATTCGCTGGCACTGCTGAAAGATCGATCTTTTCTGGTCTTCATGGTCAGCTCACTGCTGATCTGTATTCCCCTGGCAGCCTATTACGCTTACGCACCGGTGTTTGTCGCCGATGCCGGAATTGCGAACCCAGCATTTAAGATGTCCTTCGGTCAGATGTCCGAAGTGTTGTTCATGGTGCTGATGCCCTTCTTCTTCAAATCCCTGGGAGTGAAACGCATGCTGCTGTTCGGCATGTTCGCCTGGGTTGTCCGTTACGGCCTGTTTGCTGCTGGAGCAACTGATGGTGTTGTCTGGATGATTGTCATCGGGATTCTGCTGCACGGTATCTGTTACGACTTCTTCTTCGTCACAGGGCAGATCTATGTCGATCAGAAAGCGGGACCCTCAATTCGTGCTCAGGCTCAGGGCTTTCTGGTCTTCGCGACCCAGGGAGTTGGGATGTTGCTGGGGGCACTGATCAGCGGAAACCTGATCAATACGATTGTGACCGGCGAAGGAGCAGCCAAACTGCAGAACTGGAAAGAGTTCTGGATCATTCCGACCGTAGCAGCGCTGGTGATTATGGTCCTGTTCTTCCTGTTGTTTAAGGATTCTCCACAGGCACCTCAAGAAGTCAGCGAAGAAGATGTCGCGAAGGCCGCTGGTGCCGAAGAGATGGTCTAAGCTGCTGACTCGATCTCAATCTGAAATGGAAAACGCCCGCTGGCTCAGAGCTCCAGCGGGCGTTTTTGTTTGTCAGTAAGCTAACTTTAGGGGGAGACTACCGTCCGGGAACCGGTGCTGCCTGCAGGCGAACAGGAGTCATCGATTCGACAAGGATGTATTCCCCGCGTAAATCATTTCGGAACCAGCGTTTGCCTGTCACGCCGATGGCCCGACCCTGGGCGGCGTCCAGATTGATCTGCGGAGAGACCGGCTGCAGATAGGCCAGAAAGCGTCCGTCCGGGGCAACCAGAGCATGTGTCGGCATCCCACGGCTGATATTGGTAAGACGTCGTACGATCCCCGCTCCTGAGAACTGAGGTTGAGCAGGCTGAGAAGGCTGCTGCATCTGAGGCTGGGGAACAGTTGGCGTTGGTGCACTCGGTTGTGGCAGTGGTGGAGCCGGCTGGCTCGGGATGACTGGTTGAGTGGGAGCAGCAGGCTGCCCGGGAATCATGGAATCAGCAGGAGCAGGTTCGGGAGTGGGGGGGAGCAGTCCGTTCTCTCCCACGGGAACTTCCGGCGAAGGATAGCGATTTGTTTTGTTCTGGTCCGGAGCCATCGAGACCAGTTCTGCATCCCGCTTGCTGGTTTCTTCTGCCAGCTTCAGGAAGTCCTTGTACTCTTCTTTGACTTTGCGATAGCGATTGACGGCGTCAATGCGGAGATCGATCTTACTGGCGATAGCCGGAAGTTTGATTTCCTGTTGCAGAGTTTTGTAGTCCTGCTCCAGGCCATCCAGATCCCAGCTCGTCGGTTCGGCTTCAATCATCGCCCGGAACTGAGTGTCGATGGTTTTGATTGCGTCCTTGGCGGCAGCGATTTCGTCAACTTGAGGAACACTCCGCCGGGCAGAGCCATCGGTGGGAGTTTGAATCTGTTCCCGATTCGGGGCAGCTGGCGTCTTAATCTCGGGCATACCCTGGCTGAAGGGATCAGCGTCATTCTGAGCGATCGGCGAATCAATCATTGCCGGGGCACTCTTACCGGGCTGATACTCGTCTGTGGGGAGTAAGAGGTGTCCTTCAACCCAGCGCCATTCGCCAACGGGAGGTTTGATGCGATACATCAGCACATTGCCAAATTCCGTCTGAACATTTTTGCTGTCCAGAATGGTGATTTCATCATTTTTTGAGAGTCGGATCTGCTCGACTTCCCGCGATTCATCAAAGGCACTTCCCACCCGGACGACGACGCCGTTTTCTGTCACACGTCCCCGATTACCGTTGAGTTTCTGTACATGTTCTGCACGAACCCAGCTGAAACTGCCCTGGGGAGGGGCGATCATGAACCATCCACCCGGATCGTGGCGGTGTACGGTGACGCGGTTGCCCCGTTTGAGTTTGAGCGTCGGGTAATAGCGACGTCCGTTGCCGCTGCGAACCAGGGCTTCGTCTGCGTTGACGACCGCTTCGTAGGGAAAGGTCCGTTTTTTCGCAAAAACATCGTCAGCCAGGCTGAGAAACAGCCCTGTCATTAATATAGGTGTCAGGATCCAGCGGTCTAACGGACACATGGAATAAGCCTCCGTGCTGACTTTTTTACAGCCCATTTGAAAGGTATAAGGTGAGTTGTCGCGAGTGTTTGAGGACAACCAGAATTGTTTGGGAAATACGAATCGGGGGCGATTCATATCGGGGAAAGGTTGAATTTGAGAATTGAAAGAGGTGCGTGTGATAATTCAAACGCCATTTCAAGGCAAGACCAAAAACCGAGTGACTGGAACTGCGCAGGGACCTGCGACGAAAAACCCGATATCGGTTTGTAAATTGAGCGTGAAAGCGGATTTTTTCGTATTGACCTGATTTTAAAACTATGCAAAATTACCGTTCTCTCGATGCGGGCAGTCGGAAAAATATGAGATGTTTTCCACTGAACGCGATAGTTAAACTTACATTTCCATGATGTACGGGTTCCGTGAAGGTCTCCTGAAAACGTGAGACGGAATCGGGCCTGATTCAGAAAATCTATTTTCGTTTGATTGCCACTACGGACAGTGGTCCATTCTGCAAAGGAGTGCTTCGGTCGTGAAAAAATTAATGACATCTGCTACAGTTCTTGCCATTGTTGGTTGCTTTGCCTGTTTCACCGAAACAGCATCTGCACAAAACAATGCTCCCAGCAAGACCTCTTCTGTGGTACACAAAGTGGGTCTGATCGACATGGCTCACGTGTTCAAGAACTACGAGAAATTCACCGCCCTGCGTGAAGAGCTCAAAACTGAAATTCAGCAGAGCGATGCCAAAGCGAAAGCCATGGCAGAGCAGATTCAGGCTGTTCAGAAAGAGATGCAGGATTTCAAACAGGGCAGCCCTGAGTACCTGGCTCGCGAAAAGCAGCTGGCCCAGGCCGCTTCCGACTTCGAAGCATTCCGTAAAGTAGCACAGCGTGATTTTCTGCGGAAAGAATCCCGGATCTATCACACCATTTACATGGAAGTGACTGAAACGGTTCAGAAGTACGCAAAGATCTACAACTACACTCTGATCATGCGGTTTAATCGCGAAAGCCTCGACACCGATGATCCCAAGAAACTGATCCAGGGTATGAATCGCCAGGTGGTATTTCACCGGGCTGATGATGACATCACTCTGTCCGTTCTGGACTACCTGAACCGCAACTACAAGAGCCAGGCAGGAGCTGCCGGTGGTTCTGCTACTCGTCCGACTCCCGGTAACACCCGGCAGTAGTAGAGACGGGTTCTCATGCACTCCTCAAACGGATGCAGCGCAGGTCTGAATCTGCCTGCATCCTTTTTGTGGTTGTTTCAGTGCACCAGGATCATCTTTCTTTTTGAAGGAGCAGCCCATGCGAACTCGCCAACAGAGAACGCTGGCCAGATCAGTACAGTGTCGCGGAGTCGGGATCTTCACAAACTCTGATGTGAAAATTCGCTTTTTCCCTGCACCGGAAAATCATGGAATCCAGTTTGTCCGGACGGATCTGAGTGGATCCAAACCAATCCCGGCTTTGATTGAGAATGCCGTCTTTCGGCAGCGACGGACTGCGATTGAATTCGAAGACGCTTCCGTCGAAATGATCGAGCATGTGATGGCCGCTCTGGCAGGATTGCAGATCGATAATTGCCGCATCGAGATCAATGCTCCCGAGGCTCCCTGTTTTGATGGTTCCGCGCTGGAACTGTCAGAGGAGTTTCTGGAGGCGGGAATCGTAGAGCAGCCATTCCCCCGGAAAGTGATTTCGATTCAGCAGTCAGTGACCGTGGACAATGAGGCGGGCAGCTTTATTCAGGCCAGGCCTTTAAACCGGTCTGTCATGGCGATCGGCTACTATCTGAACTATGGCGCAGAGTCGCCGGTTGAGCCTCAGTGCCTGACACTGGAAATCAATCCGGAGGTCTGGATGAACCAGTTGGCTTTTTCCCGCACGTTTGTGCTGGAAGAAGAAGTCGCAGCCATGCGTGAGCTGGGCTACGGTCAGCGGTTGAGTGCCGCCGATCTCCTGGTTCTGGGGCCAGATGGTCCCGTTGATAACGAATTAAGGACACTCGACGAATGTGTCCGCCACAAAATGCTGGATTGCCTGGGAGATTTTGCTCTGCTGGGCTGTGACCTGCACGGTTATTTCAGCGCAAATCAGTCGGGGCACGCTCTGAATCGAGAGCTGATCCGGCAGATCAGGTTAACGCATCAATCCACGGAATCCGAAACAGCCTGGAAGGTTGCTTAAAAAGTATTGATTCAGCTGCTGGGCAGCTATTCCATCACACTCTGGTATGTCACTGACTGCAGACTTTTTAGGACGTCAACACACATGGCGACAAGTATCTCAAATCTCTCCCACGTCGATCCCCAGGCAGAAATTGGAGAGGATGTGACAATCGGCCCGTTCTGTTTTGTGGGACCGGATGTCAAAATCGGAAACGGGACTGTACTGGACAGTCATGTTTCCATCACGGGACATACTACAATTGGCGAACGTAATCGTTTTTTTCCGACATCAGTCATTGGCAGTGAGCCACAGGATGCCGGCTATCATGGTGCTCCCACCCGCTTGATCATCGGTGACGACAATCTGTTTCGAGAAGGATGCACGATTCATCGCGGCGCCGAAAAAGAAGACCACTGCACACGCATTGGCAATCGAAATACATTCCTGTGTAATTCTCATGTCGCTCACAACTGCCGGATCTTTGATGATGTGACACTCGTCAACGGCGTGCTGCTAGGCGGACATGTGCATGTGCACGACCGGGCGATTGTTTCCGGAAACACGGTAGTCCATCAGTTTTGTACCGTAGGAACGCTGGCCTTCGTCAGCGGCGGTGCCCGGGCCACGATCGACGTGCCCCCCTTTATGATCTGCACGGGCTCAGATGATTTTCGCGTGCGGTTTGTCAACCTGGTTGGCATGCAGCGTGCGGGTATTTCGGAGAGCTCAATTGCAGTCATCCGCAAAGCGTACCGTCTGTTCTATCGCAAGAATAAAAAACTGGACGAAGTCCGCGAAATTTTCAGTCAGGAACTGGAGGGTGTAATGCCTATGGCATTGCAGACTCTGTTTAATCATTTTGAAGGAATTCAGGGGAGTAAAGCGGGACGAGGACGCGAAGCAGCCGCCCGCAGCGCCAAATACGTTCCTGAAGAAAACAGTCAAGATTCAACACGGAGAGCAGCATGAGTTCATTGAACGTGGCCGTCGTCGGGGTCGGAGCATTAGGGCGGCATCACGCCCGGATTTTAGCTGGCCTGGAAGGGGTCAATCTGTGTGCAGTCGCCGATACCAATCCTGATCAGGGACAGGCCATTGCCGAACAGCATAGCACCCGCTGGGTGGCGAATTACCGTGAGCTGTTTGATTCCGTGGACGCGGTTTCTCTGGCCGTACCAACGCATGCCCATCTGGCGATCGCGGGTGAATTTCTTTCACAGCAGATTCCCGTGCTGGTCGAAAAACCAATCGCCTGTAATCTGGCAGAAGCAGAAGAACTCGTGCAGATTGCAGAAGCCAATCAGACTCTGCTGCAGATTGGTCATGTCGAGCGTTTCAATCCGGCAACCCAGGCTGCTTTCCAACGCTGTCCGCAGCCACGTTTCATTCGCAGCGAACGCGTCAGCCCTTACACTTTCCGTTCAACTGATATCGGTGTGATTCACGACCTGTTGATTCATGACATTGACCTGGTACTGTCCGTCGTCCAGTCTCCGCTGCAAAGCGTGGAAGCGTTTGGCATCTCAGTGATGGGCGAACATGAAGACGCCGTTCAGGCGCGGCTGCGATTCCAGAATGGATGTATTGCCGACCTGACTGCCAGCCGGATCTGCCCGGTGGCGAAACGGACCATGCAACTCTGGGGTGTTTCCGGATGTGTAACCGTTGACTTCACCAGCCGGGAAGTCAACTCCTATCGGCCTTCCGAAACTCTGCTGTACGGCACTCCTCCCTTGGAGCGAGCCCGAAAAGCAGGCGTAAATCTGGAAGCATTGAAACAGGAAGTCTTCGGAACGTTTCTGAAAGTGGAGAATCCCGAAGTCTCTTCAGCAGATGCCCTGACTGCAGAGCTGAGCAGCTTTGTGGAATCGATCCGCAATAATACAGCGCCCCTGGTAGGGGGAACCCAGGCTCTGGAAGCAATGCAGGTTGCAGAGCGAGTACTGGAAGCAGTCAATGCTCATCAGTGGGATGGCAGCCAGCAGGGACCTGTCGGCCCCTTCATCCAGTTTCCGAACGAACAACGCCGCATGGCCGGCTAGCAGGCACCCGAAGCGGGAACTGCGTCAGCCAGCCTGCGATGTTCGAGGCTTTTTGAGTCGAGGTCCTCAGGCAGCTTGATCAGTCAAGCTCTTTCAATGCCTGGGCGACCTCTTCGGCGTGTCCGTTGACTTTCACTTTGGGCCAGGCTGCGGCAATCTTGCCTTCTTTGTCGATCAGGAAGGTCGCACGCTGGATCCCCATGTACTTCTTACCGTACATGCTCTTTTCTACCCACACACCATACTTCTCAGCAATGGCATGGTCTTCGTCTGCGAGCAGGGTGAAAGGCAGCTCGAACTTGGTCGCGAATTTTTCGTGAGACTTAACTGAGTCGGGGCTGATACCCAGAATGACGGTATCATTTTTCTTGAATGTGGTGACCCGATCCCGGAAGTCACAGGATTCAGTGGTGCAGCCCGGAGTATTGTCTTTGGGGTAGAAGTACAGGAGTACGTTCTTTTCCCCTTTGAATTCGCTCAGGCGGACTTTGCCTTCCGGATAAGCGGGGAGAGTAAAAGCAGGAGCACGCTTGCCAACTTCAGGTACTTTGCTATCGGTAGCCATGTTGATTCCTTGATGAAGTCTGAGGGGCGAACCGGGTCTGGTTCGTGATTGCGCAATGAAGCCAGTCGGAATACGAAACAGACTGGAATGCAAAACTTCAGTCACGCGCCTGCATGATAACAGCCTGACGCGGAATTTTCGACAGAGAGCCGCTGTGCAATGCGGTAGAACCTGTTTGAAATCAGGCGCGCCAGTATTGGCGATGATACTTTGTGACCGTGTCCAGGGCCGGTTTGGCTTTGCCGTCCTGGTTGACCAGACCCGAGTGGGGAAAACGACAGGCATCCTGATCGCGGAACTGCGACCAGTAAACGCCGGTTACGGCTGGCTTGGCCAGGAGCAGGGGGAGATAAAGCTCGAGCCACTCGGCCTGGGCTGCTTCACTCCAGCCGGTTTTCCACTGGCTGGCCTGGACCCGCGAGATGCTTTTGTCCCGTTCGTTGACGACCGTATCGTCACTGGGGAAAGCCAGGGTCAGGTGTAGCGGCAGGTTCAGCATGCTCCATTTGTCAATCAGTTTCGACATATCCAGCATGTCATGATGATGCGAACCGTTCGGGAAATAACCGATACTGAGCTCCAGATCGATTCCGGAAAGCCCGACTCCCAGTCGGTCGATGGCATCGACGAACTGCATGGGAGAGAGCTGGTGCTGCCCCTTGGAAAGGTAATCTCCCCAGGGCTGTTCCACTCTGATGAAACACTGGATGGAGTCATCCGTCTGTTTAGCAACTTCGATGGCGCGGGCGGTGAGAGTGAGACGGGTCTCTTCATTGAGTCCGAAGACACCGCCGGTATTCATGGCAGAAACCAGCGTCCAGTTTCGAATACTGCCCGTATAACGGGTGATCGCGGTCTCAATGAAATGGGAAACGATGCTCTGGAAGTTGACCATATCCAGCTTCCAGGACTCAAGCCAGTCGGGAAGTCCTTCCGGGGCGAAATCGAGCAGGCAGCCTCCGCGAATCAGCAGATTGTTTTTTTCGCACCAGTCAACCTGCTGATCGCATTGGTCCCAGTTTTGGTCGCCTTCGTAGAGTTCGATGTTTTTCCAGTTCACCAGATCCACGTTAACGGCATCAAAGGCCTGGCAGATCTGAGCCTTTTCGGAACTGTCAGGAATCAGGGTTCCCAGGTTACAGCCCAGTGAAACGGGCAGTTTCAGTGACTGTGCCCGCTGATGCAGAATCGTCAGTCGCTGACGTGCATAAAGCTGGACCAGCATTTCAGCTGCGGCATGCGCTTTCTGCAGGGCGAGGTCGGCGAGTTCCGAGCAGCGTTCCAGTTGATCCTGGATGACAGCCGCCTGGGAAAATGCATGGAAGGCTTCGTCGTGCAGCTTGACCAGTGCCTGGGGAATGACCAGACCGGCAATCTGCCAGTTGCTCAACTGATCTTTGAGTGTGGAGATTTTTCCACGGGCCAGTTCCAGTGAGAGAACGTAGGGTTCTTCGCGTTCTGCAAGGGAGGCAGTCCGCACGATCGGGCGGCCAAAGTCAGTGACGTGCCAGACGATATTCAGTTTGCAGCTTTGCGATGTCTGGCGGCGGAAAGTGAGAACATTTCCATCCACCTCAATCCGCGTAGGAAATACACGTCCGTCGACGGCATTCAGATAAGCGCGGTGAAGATCAGACCAGTCTTCAGGTACTTGAGTAGGTGCAATTAAAAAGCGCAAGTTGCCCATAAGAACGGGTCACAATCATTCTCTGATTTTCAAATTAAGAAGTTAACTTCAAGCTACTTCTCCCATTATCGCGTTTGCAGCACTGGTGGCAAGTGTAGACTCGTATGTATGTACATCAGGCTGGTTGGGGCCGGCGGCTGGCAGGAAACTGACGATCGCTCGAATTAGCAGGGATTTAGCGGTTATGAACAGCACTCAATTGTTTAGCCTGCTGGTTCTCGCTAAACTTCCAGTGTCTCGATTCATCCGTTTTTCATGAATGTGGTCACGAAGCATGACATCCTCCGCGTTTACCGAAAGTTCACTCACCGGCATTCCTGTTAAACGGGGAAAAGTCCGCGATGTATATGATTTTGGCGATCGGCTGCTGTTTGTGGCCACCGATCGAATCAGTGCCTTCGACTGGATTCTCGCACCGGGAATTCCCGACAAGGGGCGGGTGTTGACCCAGATCAGTCGGTTCTGGTTTGAACGATTCACCACGATTTCGAATCATCTGCTGAGCATGGATCCAGCCGATCTGCCGCTCCCTGATGATGCCGATCTCGAAGCGCTGCGTGGCCGTTGTATGGTGGTTCGGAAGACCGAAGTGGTTCCCTTTGAATGTGTCGTCCGCGGCTATCTATCCGGATCTGGGTGGAAAGACTATCAGGCGACTGGAGCCGTATGTGGTATCGATTTGCCAGCGGGTCTCAAACAGAGTGATCAATTACCCGAGCCCCTGTTTACACCGGCAACCAAAGCGGAGTCCGGCCATGATGAAAACGTCTCATTCGAAGTGATGAGTCAGGCCATCGGTCAGGAACTGGCTGACAGCCTGCGGGAGAAGAGTATTCAGATTTATCAGCAGGGTTCTGAATATGCCCGGGAACGTGGCATCATCCTGGCCGATACCAAATTTGAGTTCGGTCTGCTGGACGGATCACCGATTCTAATTGATGAAGTTCTGACGCCCGACAGCTCCCGCTTCTGGCCTGCAGAGACCTACCAACCGGGTGGCGCACAGCCATCGCTCGATAAGCAGTTCGTTCGCGACTGGCTGGAGACGACCGACTGGGATAAGGACAGTACTCCACCAGTACTGCCCGATCCGATTGTCGAAAAGACGCGCGAGAAGTATTTTGAAGCGTACAAAATGCTGACCGGCGAGGAATGTACCTGGTAGGCCCTAAGTATACGGAGCCGGTCCTGCGGGTAGTATCGATTATGATGCTCGCATCGACTTCAATTTGATCCATTCTTCACTTGGGATCTAAACAGCCACTGGCACAGAGTTTTCTGCGAAAGCAGGCCCGGTACGTAGCGTCTGTCCCGCTGAAAAGCGACGACAGTCTGGGATCGCCTCTGAAAACATGGTATTCTAAAGGCTGATCCGAGGGGAATCTGGCCCTCGAATCCGTGAAAAACTGCAAGGAGACGAACTTTTTAGCCAATAAACGGATTCTGGTAACGTAGGAAAGAGACCGGCTTTTATAATTCTCAAATTCCGGCGGTCAGAGTGTCGATGAAATCAGTATGACTGTACGATTATTTCCTCAATTCGGACTGTTGTCGTCTCAGAAGAATGTGACGGCGCGTTGGTCACCTCGCATTCTCGCAGCAGGCTGCCTGTGCCTGATTTTCGCCCTGCTTTACGCACTACCGACGCGAGCCGGGGAAGTGGAAGTGAAGCACGGCACCATCCTCCGCGGTGACATTGTGCCCATTCTGGGGCTGACCGACGCCCTGGCATCTCGTCTGGAGTATGGCGATACCGAAGTTGCGATCCCCAAGCGAAAGCTGGAGGGGTATCCAATCATCATGGTCGATGACGGAGTCGTCCGTTATTTTGTGTCCCGGCGTGAGCTACAGCGGCTTAACAACGATCAGGATCTTTCGCGCTATGAAACCTTCGAACTGCCTCAACGGGTGACCGGACGGGGGCAGATGCTGAAGGTCGTCGGCAATTATGAGGATGTGACCGACTTCGATGAGTTCGGACGGCGGAAAGTCACTCTCCGAACCAGCAAAGGGCTGATGCCCCTCTTACAGGGGGTGACGGAGATCACGCCACACTACCTGAAGATTACCGGGCTCAAGCAGCAATGGAACCTGGGGATGCGGACGACTTCCGTCAAGGAAGAGATCCTGGATGCCATGCTGAAAAAGAACATCGATCCGCTGGAGCCCAATGATCGGCTCGCAATCGCCCGCTTCTACATCCAGGCAGGCCTGTATCTGCCGGCCGGTAAAGAGTTTGATTATATTGAGGAAAACTTCCCCGAGTACAAGGAGAAGATTGCAGGTTTCGTCACCGAACTGCGGACGCTGCACGGCCAGCAGTTGTTGAATGAGCTGGAACAACGCCGCAAGGCAGGGCAGCATCAGTTGGCACAGACCGCGATAGCCAAGTTCCCCACGAATAATGTCGACCAGTCGATTCTCCGCCAGATCCGCGAAGTGGAATCAGACTACGCCAAACGCAGCGAGCGGATTGAGAAAGCATTGTTCCGCCTGGGTGAACTCGAAGCGGAAATTGAAGAGGTCAAGAATAAATCACGACTGCAGGCCTGCCGCCGTGAAGTGATGAGCCAGTTGAATTTTGAATCTATCGATCGCCTGGGATCATTCCTGAACCTGGAAAGTGATGATTCTCTCTCTCCGCGTGAAAAGCTGGCTCTGGCCTATTCCGGCTGGATTGTGGGAGCGGCTAACGTGGTGACCGATCTGGATACGGCTCTCAACCTCTGGACGGCCCGGGCGCATGTGCTGGAATACCTGCGCAATGAAGATGAGCAGCTGGACGGGAACATGATCGAAACACTTTCGAAGCTGGAAGGTGTTTCGACGGCTGTGGTCAAGCAGATGATTCCTCTGCTGCCTCCGATCCTCGATGCCCCCATCAGAAATACCGAGACTGCGTTTCCGATTCAGGTGACAGATCCTGGGGCGGAGCTCCCCGTGTCTTATACGGTATTACTGCCTCTCGAATACAATCCGCATCATACATACCCGATGATTGTGGCATTGCCGACAGCTGGTGCCAAACCGGAGATGGAGCTGCACTGGTGGGGGAAGTATAAAAATGGACCGGGGCAGTCACAGCGCCGTGGCTATATCGTGATTGCCCCCGATTACCTGCAGGAAGGACGAGACAGATATACTGATAATGCGACGGCGCATTATGCTGTGATTCAGTCCATCCGCGATGCCCGTAAACGCTTTAATGTGGATTCCGACCGTGTCTTTCTGGCCGGGCATGGGACGGGCGCTGATGCTGCCTTTGATATCGGCATGTCGCATCCGGGACTGTTTGCAGGAGTGATTCCGATCGCAGGGAAAAGCAGCGCGTTCAACCTGCATTACTGGCAGAACGCCAGTAATCTGGCCTGGTATATTGTGGGAGGCGAACTTGACCGCGATACGCTGGAGCATAATTCACTGCTGGTCAACCGGATGATGCGCAATGGTCACGATGTGATCTATGCAGAGTATAAGGGCCGCGGGTATGAGCATTATTATGAAGAAATCCACCGACTCTTTGACTGGATGGAACTTCATCAGCGCGTGAAATATCCCAAAGAGATCGATGCCAAGATTCTCCGTCCGCTGGACAACCGGTATTACTGGGTCCGCACCGACGATTTCCCCCGCCATATCATGCAGGGGCCCGAGTACGTCGGAAACGGCCGGATTCGCACCCGTCCGGTTACGCTGGGAGTCAGCATCAAGCTGGGCAACGTGATCTATGTGAAATCGGGGGGTAAGTCCTATTCACTCTGGCTCAATCCGGAGCTGGTCGATTTCGACAAACGACTGGAAGTCCACGTCGATAACAAAACCCGATTCAATGACTTTCTGCGTCCCGATATGAAAGCGATGCTCGATGATTTCCGCGATCGGGGTGATCGGCAGAAGCTGTTCGACGCCCGGCTCGATTTTTAGGAGAGCCGGACGCATCGACTCGGCTGACAGTTTCAGTTGCCGGTGAAGTACATGATGCGGGCAGCATGTCCCTCGCTGGACGATTTCGGACTCACCCGGATTTTCGCCTGATGCTTGCCTGGTTTGAGTTCGCTGCTAAAGACGACCGTGCGGGGATAGTGCAGGCCCTTGCTGTAATGATGGTACAGATCGTGTGTCTTGAACGGTCCACCATCGATGCTGACTTCCAGCTGACCTGCATCGGGGCCGGCGACAATGAACGCGCCCAGCGCGGTTCCCTCAAAATCCAGCTCCAGTTCTGCACCCGGTTGCTCTGCACACAACATGGGGAGGCTGGTAAAGCGACTGCGTTTACTACCCGGAATGGATTCCCATGCTGGAACCTTGATCTCCCAGCCCGATACCAGTTTTGCATGCTTAACGTCAATCAAACGTCCATTGCGGAAACTGAAGACATCCAGTGGCTGATCCGGCGTGGAATGTTTTTCTTTTGGTCCCGATTCCTGCCAGGCACGAGTCAGCAACTTATCAATCATGGCGGCACAAATGGCATTACCGAAAGGAGCCGGGTGTGTTCCGCCAAACTGTTTCCAGGTCAGTTGGTCAGCGTCGATCAGAAGGGCGACTTCACTGGCCAGATCGATGGTAGAAACCTGGTAGTGTTTCGCAACCAGCTCATGACTGGAACTGGAGAGCGGTTTTTTCTTCTGTTGAATTGTTTCCAGCATCGATGGGTTCACGAAATGCACCATGACGATGTCGGCATAAGGATTGTGCCGCCGGATCTGGGCGATCACTCCTTCCATCCCGCGAATTGCGGCTTCCTTAGAGTGCCCTGCATCCTGATCGTCATTTACAGCGAACTCGACAAAGAAGAGATCGACCGGCCCCTGGCTGAGAACATCACGGTTCGTACGAAACGCACCCGTGTTCGAACAGGTGGAGGAGATGCCGGCGTTAGTGAATGTGAATTTGGTCTCGGGGAACGTCTTTTCCAGGAACTCACAGACCATCGGCCGATAGCCGTTCATTTCGGTGATCGAGCCACCCAGGAAAGCGACGTGCCCCGTTTTAGTGGATTCGAATTTCTGTTTGCTGTTCTGATAGCTGCCGCGCAGATGAATGTTTTTGTCTGAGACTTCGGGCAGGTTCTCCGGAGGGGCTGCGCTCAATTCAGTCGAGGCATGACATAAAACCAGGCAGAGGAGGGCAGGCAGCAGACGAAACGGGGATCGGGCATAGTTCATATTCGGGCGAGCTCATAATGGAAAGAACAAAACTGGAAATTACCGCGGTGAAAGGCAAATATCTGCCTCTTCCAGCATGCAGAATCCAGGGGGCCAGGTCAAGAGTTCTGCCGGGCAACAATTGATTTCAGGTTCAGGGATTCGATACGATAGATGCCTGTTTCAATTTACCATGTTTCCCTATGACATATACAAAAAGCCCGCAGCGCTGGCAGGAGTTGTTATGAAATCGTTGTCTTTTCTGATCGCGTGTTGTCTATCCACCTTGTTACTGGGGACCGCCTTTGTGAGTGAAGCCCGGGCAGAGAAGAAACCGCATGTGGTGTTCGTTACCGGCGATGATGAGTATCGGTCGGAAGAATCGATGCCGATGCTGGCCAAGATTCTGAAACGGGATTATGGCTTCGATGTCACCGTCTGCTATTCCCTGGATGATGAGGGCAATATCTCACCCGGGAATCAGAAATCGATCAGTGGCCTGGAAGCCCTTGACGATGCAGACCTGATGGTGCTCTTCACGCGGTTTCGCGATCTGCCTCCCGAACAGTTCCAGCACTTCCTGAACTATGTGAAGACGGGGAAACCAATTGTCGGATTCCGGACAGCCACACATGCTTTCATGTTTCGAGATCCGAAGAGCCCCTTCAAGGCGTGGAACGATCAGAAAATCGCCGAACTGGTTGGGCAGAAGTGGATCACCCACCACGGACATTTCGGTGACGGGCACGAATACCTGACGGAAGTCTCCGTTAATGAGGAGGCTGCAGATCATCCGATTTTGCGGGGCGTTAAGCCGTACAAGGCGTATTCCTGGTTATATCATGTGGATGGTGGCAGCGAAGGTCATCAGCTGGCGGGGGACAGCAAGCCCCTGTTGACGGGACGCTCGCTCAAATCCGGTCATGAGCAGAAAGGGAACCTCGATAAATATCCGCTGACCAATCCTGTCGCCTGGACCAAGACTTACAAGGGCGCAGACGGAACCCGGGGCCGCGTCTTCTTTACCACGACGGCGCACCCTTTTGACTTCAAAGATCCCAACGTACGGAAGCTGGCACTCAATGGAATTCAATGGGCACTGGGCAGGGAAGCAGAGATTCCTTCCCAGGGAGCAAACACGGATACCGTCGATGACTATGATCCGAACAACTCCGGCACCGGGCCGAAAAAATATAAAACGGGGCTGAAACCGGAAAAACTCTGATAGGAAAGACTGTAGAGATCCCGAAGCCCGCGGCGACAAAGCTGCGGGCTTTTTTAATGTACCGTCAGTAATTCTTCCAGAAGGATGGAACGAACAGGACCAGGATGGCAAACAGTTCCAGGCGGCCCAGCAGCATCAGGATCGTCAGGATGACTTTCCCCGTGAGCGTGAAGTCGGCATAGTTTTCGGTCGGACCGAGCTCGCCGACCCCCGGGCCGATATTATTCAGCGTGGCGACCACGGCGCTGGTGCAGTCGATCAGCTTTTCCGGTTTGTTTGTCTGCCACTCGGTATTGGGTTCGATGGCGGTCAGCAAGAGGCTGCTGAAGATGAAGATGACCAGCACCAGGCTGAAGTACACGGTGACGTCATTACGAATCCCCTGTTCGATGTTCGTGGTACCAATTCGCAGGGGACGGACCACGTTCGGGCGAAACGACTTTTCGATTTCCAGCCAGATGATCTTGGCAAACAGTACAACGCGAATGACCTTGATGCCCCCCGCAGTCGAACCGGCACAGCCTCCCACAAACATCAGCAACAGCAGCAGCATCTTGGACGATTCATTCCACGTATCGAAGTCGCCGGTCCCGTAACCGGTGGTGGTCATGATGGAGACCGCCTGAAAGCCGGCATAACGCAGGGCGTCGGGCAGAGTGTCGTAAATATGGTTGTTGATCAGGTTATAGGTCAGAAAGATGATCGCGCCACTGAGGATCAACAGGTAAGTGCGAAACTCAATATCATTGCGCAGCGGGGCAATCATACTCTTCCAGGAGAAATCGTGCGAACGCATGTTTTTTAAAGAGAGGAAGTAGAGCGAGAAGTTGGTGCCCGCTGCTACCATGAATACCGCGATTGTGAATTCGATCAGCGAACTGTTGAAATACCCGACACTGGCGTTGTGCGTACTGAAGCCCCCTGTCGCCATCGATCCGAAACTGTGGCAGAATGCATCGAAGACGCTCATACCTTCCAGCCAGAGGATCAGCGCCAGCACGAGGGTGAAGGCAACATAGATGGTCCACATGACGATCGCTGACTCACGCACCCGGGGACGGACCGCTTCACTGGTCGGGCCAGGAACCTCTCGCCGCATGAGCGCTTTTCCTCCTGCACCGAGATGACTCAGGATCGCGACGAACAGTACGATGATTCCCATCCCGCCCAGGCAGTGGGTAAAACTCCGCCAGAAGAGAACGCAGCGTGGTATCAGTTTCGGATCTTCCAGCTCTCTGAGTACCGAAGCTCCTGTGGTTGTGAAACCGGAGATCGATTCGAATAAGGCATCCGGAACCGTCATTGGAACGTCAGGGGAGACCATCGAACCGGAGAACAGAAAGGGGAGGCAGCCCAGGACACCGGAATAGATCCAGCTCAAGCCGACAACGGCGAGCGCCTCTTTGCGCAGGATCGTGCCATGCTCTTTTCGCCCGGCAAGGTAGAGCAGGGAACCGGAGACCAGACTGCAGGCAATCGCACCACAGATGCCCCAGAAACCGGCGGATTCAAATTCGACAGCCTCTCCAAAAAAGGGAAATGCCCAGGGGAGACTGAATACCATTGACGCACCGACCAGCATGCCTACCAGGCCCAGCAGTCGGCAGAGAAGCAACCAATTCATTCGATTTCAACTTATTGATTTAGTGCAGTCAGGAACGACTGGATTCTTCCAGTCTGTTCGAGTTAAATATATAGAGAGATCTATAAAAGCGAAGATTATAGCACGTCTGTTCTTCGGGAACGATACCACTCATTCCGATTTAGGAAATTCCATTTATGCTCGCTCGACACCTGCTCCGTACGCCTTTTTACCTTTGTCTCTTCTGTCTGGCTCTCTCTGCCACGGCTTTTACTCAGGCAGAGGAACTTGAACAATTGACGTATCAGAATCCGCAACTGGAAGTGGATCTGGGCGTCGGCTTATGGGCCTGGCCTCTGCCGATGGACTATGATGGCGACGGGGATCTGGATCTGCTCGTATCCTGTCCCGACAAACCATCGAACGGCACTTATTTCTTTGAAAACAAGTCGGATGGTAAAGATTCGATGCCGGTGTTTGAGCCGGGGGTCAGACTGGGCAAAGGCTATCATAATACGTGCCTTTCCTTTGTGAACGGCAAGCCACGTGTACTGGTCGCCGGTCGGGAAGTGGTCGATTTTAAACAGCATGGGTTTGATAAACTCACCGATCTGCCCGTTGGACGGAATGTGCACGGCGGCAAGGTGCGGGCCAATCAATGGTATTACGTGGACTACGACGGCGACGGCGACCAGGATCTGGTGGTCGGTGTTGGCGACTGGAGCGACTACGGTTGGGACGATGCCTACAATCAGCTGGGGCAATGGACCAACGGCCCCCTCCGCGGATATGTGTATGTGCTCAACAATGAGGGGACTGATGCCAAACCGGAGTATGCTAAGCCAGCTCGCATCAAAGTGGGTGATAAGGATCTCGAAGTCTTTGGCTGGCCGTCTCCCAACTTTGCCGACTTCGATGACGACGGTGATCTGGACCTGATTTGTGGAGAATTTCTGGATCAGCTGACCTACTTCGAAAATACCGGTTCCAGAACGGAGCCGCAGTATGCACTCGGGCGGCGTCTGGCGAGTAATGGGGATCCGATTCAGATGGATCTGCAGATGATCGTTCCCAAGGCGATTGACTGGGACCAGGATGGCGATATCGATCTGATTGTCGGTGATGAAGATGGTCGCGTTGCATTCATTGAGAATACCGGAGAACTGATTGGTAGCGTCCCTCAATTTTTACCACCCCGCTATTTCCGTCAGAAAGCGGCTGGTGTCAAATTTGGTGCCCTGGCAACTCCTTATGCCTTCGACTGGGATGGCGATGGTGACGAAGATCTGATCTGTGGAAATACCGCCGGTTACATTGGCTTCTTCGAAAACCTGGATGGCAATGCTCGGTCGCCACGACTGGCAGCCCCTCGCTATCTGCAGGCTGGAGGACGACCGATTCGCATTCAGGCGGGCCCCAATGGTTCGATCCAGGGCCCCTGTGAAGCGAAGTGGGGTTATACGACACAGACTGTGGCAGACTGGGATCAGGATGGTCTGCCGGACCTGCTGGTGAATTCGATCTGGGGAGAGATTCTACTGTTTAAAAACATCGGCACCCGGACGGAGCCCAAACTGGCTCCGGCACAAACGATTGACGTCGAGTGGAAAGCAGCAGCTCCCAAACCAGCCTGGAACTGGTGGGATCCACGGGGAAAACAACTGGTCACTCAGTGGCGGACCACTCCCGTCGCCGTCGACTGGAACCAGGACGGATTGATGGACCTGGTGATGCTGGATCACGAAGGGTATCTCGCCTTCTTCAAGCGAGTCAAAGAGGGAGATCAGTTCAAGCTGCTGCCCGGTGAGCGGATCTTTGTCGAAGAATCGCTCAAGCCGATTCAGATGAACAAAAAGCGGGCCGGAGGCAGTGGACGCTACAAACTGCACGTGGTTGACTGGGACGGCGATGGTCGCCTGGACCTGCTGGTCAACAGCACGAACGCAGACTTCTACCGCAACCTGAAGACCGCAGATGGAAAAGTGGTCCTGAAGAATGAGGGGCCGCTCAGTCAGCGCAAACTGGCCGGCCATACCAGCAGTCCCTGCACGGTCGATTGGGATCAGGATGGCGTTCGTGATCTGATTGTCGGCGCGGAAGACGGCTATCTCTACTGGATGAAAAATCCGAACTCACCTGAAAAGTAACTTCGACCAAAAGAGAAAACTGGTAGCAGAATGCAGGCAGAAAATCAGATCGCCTTTAAAGAGTGGGGAGCCATCTGTGCTTCCCTGGCAGAGGGGCGACAGTCGCTGATCGTACGGAAGGGGGGCATTCACGAAGGCCGCGATGGCTTTCGTGTTGAACATCGTGAGTTCTGGCTCTTCCCGACCCGCTTCCATCAGGGCGCAGATCAATTGCAGGCAGGACAGGAGACCCTGTTGTCGCAACCTTATGCGCAAGAACCTGCAGCCGGTCAGATCAGGCTCGGGCTGTATGCCGTGGTGGAGCAGGTGCACGAGTTGCAAGAGGAATCACAGCTGGCCGGTCTGGAAGAACTGCAGGTCCTCAACCCGGAGACACTCGCACAACGTTTTGTCTATAAGCGTCCCGGGTTATACGTTATGCTGGTTCGGGCGTATCAGATGCCGCAGCCTTTCGAGATTGAAGATGAAGCCCGATACGGCGGCTGTCGTTCCTGGGTAGAACTCACTCAGGCTTATTCGACAGAGGGGGCGACTCCAGTTTTGACCGAAGAACAGTTTCAGCAGCAGAAACAGGCCCTCGAAACCTGGTTGGGCTGAACTCAATCAGAAGATTCTATCAACGAAAACAGCCCGGGCAAAATCGCCTCGGGCTGTTGGTTTTTCTATTCAACATCAGGCTTTAAAGATCTTCTCACGGCCTTCAGTCACATTTTTAGTCGCATTACGAGTGTCGAGAACCATCTGGCTGTGCTTGACAATAAAGTCGTAGTCATAGGCACTGTGGTCTGTTGCGATCAGTACGCAGTCTTGAGCTGCCAGATATTCGGGAGTGAGTTCCTGGCTTTCCATGGCAGGCACATCGTGATGCCGCATCTTGGGCAGTTTCGGAATGTGCGGATCATTGTAAGTGAAGTCCACGCCCCGCTCCATCAGCAGATCCAGCAGGTGGAACGAAGGACTTTCACGCGGATCGTCGACATCTTTTTTATAAGCCACACCCAGCATGCAGATCTTACTGCCTTTGAGCGGTTTTGCTTTTTCGTTCATGAACTCAGCGAGACGGTCAATCACGTAGCGTGGCATGCGGGTGTTGACTTCACCGGCCAGTTCGATGAAGCGGGTTGTCTGACCTTCTTTACGTGCCAGCCAGCTGAGGTAGAACGGATCGATGGGAATACAGTGTCCACCCAAACCAGGGCCCGGATAAAAAGCCTGGAACCCGAAAGGCTTGGTTTTGGCAGCGTCGATGACTTCCCAGACATCAATGTCCATGCGATCGAAGAGTGTCTTGAGTTCGTTGACCATCGCGATGTTGACGGCCCGATAGGTGTTCTCCAGAATCTTGCAGGCTTCGGCAACTTCCGGAGACGAGACCTGGATCACATTCACCACTGCGTGTGAGTACAGGGCCGAAGCAATCCTCAGGCTGTTTTCTTCCATACCGCCGACCACTTTGGGGATGCCGGCTGCTGAGAAGTCGGGGTTGCCGGGATCTTCGCGTTCGGGGCTGTAGGCGAGGTAATAATCTTCGCCCACTTTCAGACCAGCGTTATCCAGAATGGGCAGCATGACGTCCCGGGTCGTCGTGGGATAAGTGGTACTTTCCAGCACGACCAGTTGACCGGGCCGCAGGGTTTCCGCGATGACTTTCGCGGTGTTTTCCACATAGGTCAGGTCGGGGTCCCGGCTGGTGGTCAGGGGAGTTGGAACACAGATCAGCAGGGCGTCTGCTTCTTTCATCCGGGAGAAGTCGGCGGTCGCTTCGAACTGCTCTTTCGCAATCCACTTGGCAACGGTTTCGGATGGGATGTGCTTAATATAACTTTTGCCGGCCTGCAGTTGATCGACTTTGTTCTGATCAACGTCAAACCCCATCGTTTTGAAACCAGTGTTGACGAACGCGTCAATCAGCGGGAGCCCGACGTAGCCCAGGCCGATGATACCGATAATTGCTGATTTGTCCTTGATCGCCTGCTCAAGCTGATTTGCCATCTGAATACCGTCCTTGCTTAATTCTGAAATGCAGGTAAATGTGCAGCTGAATGGGGCGGATCATATCAGTCGAACTTATTTCGTGCAAGCATTTTAGCGGACCGGCAGAAGTCGCCGGATCACAGCGGAATTTCATCGTTTTTGGAGCAGATGTCCAGACAAAAAGCGGGGGCTGGCAGCTGTGAAATACGACGACTGGCCAGCTGAAACGGATCCAGCTGGCCTGTCGGTATGGCTTTGTTTCATTCCTGTTACAGCAGTCCGGAATGACGTAACAATGGTTCAGGACTGGGCTCGCGTCCGCGGAACTCCTTGAAGAGATCCATCGGATGCCGGCTGCCTCCCATCGCCAGGATGGTATCCCGGAAGCGTCTGCCGGTTTCGGCAACGGCCTGCTCGTTATCGAGACCCGCTTCTTCAAAGGCACTGAAGGCGTCTGCGCTGAGAACCTCGGCCCATTTGTAACTGAAGTAACCGGCTGCGTATCCGCCTGCAAAAATGTGCTGGAACGAACAGAGGAAACGGTCTTCAGGGAGCATCGGCAGTACAGACGTTGTCTGGCTGATTTCCCGCTGGATATCGAAGACTGATTTTTCTCCCGCAGGATCAAATTCGCTGTGCAGTTTCAGATCGACCACGCCGAACTGAATCTGACGCAGCATCTGAGTTCCTGCCTGGAAGTTGCGGGCCGCCTTGATTTTTTCAAACAGTTCATCCGGCAGGGTTTCACCCGTTTCGTAATGCTTGGCCATCCCCAGCAGGGTCGGTTTGTGATAACACCAGTTTTCCATGAACTGGCTGGCCAGTTCGACGGCATCCCACTCGACGCCATTAATGCCAGCGGCATCGGCTTCATCAATGGTGGTCAGCATGTGCTGTAGACCATGTCCGAATTCATGGAACAGGGTTTCCACTTCCCGGAAGGTCATCAGCGAAGGCTTGTCTCCAACGGGTGGAGTCGAGTTACAGATCAGATGTGCGACCGGAAGCTGAACTTCCCCGTTGACCAGTTTGCGACCCAGGCAGTCATCCATCCAGGCACCGCCCCGCTTGTCTGCCGGACGGGCATAGGGGTCGAGGTAGAACCCGGCGATCGTTTTACCTGCTTCATCCGCGATGTGGAAGAAACGCACATCTTTATTCCAGAGCGGAACGGTCTCTGCAGCGGGAGTCACCGTAATGCCGAAGATCCGGTTTACCAGGCTGAACAGCCCGTCCAGAACTTTCTCCAGTGAGAAATAAGGCCTTAGCTGTTCGTCAGTGTAACTGAAGCGTTTTTCACGGAGCCGCTCTGACCAGAATGAGAAATCCCATTGAATGATGGGTTCCGTTTCTCCCTGTTCTTTCGCGTACTCCTGCAGATCCGCCAGGTCCTGCTGTCCGTTATCCCAGGAAGCACTTCGCAGTTGTTCTTCCATTTCCAGAACGGCATCAATGCCGGGTGCCATTTTTTCAGCCAGGCTGACTTCCGCAAAATTCGCGTAGCCCAGAAGCTTTGCTTTCTCCTGGCGTAATTTCAGGATCTGGGGAATCAGAGATGTATTATCGTATTCCCCTTCTGATGCACGGGTAATGAATGCACGGTAAACCTGCTCTCTCAAAATGCGGTTACGACAATGTTGCATGAAAGGACCGAAGCAGGGGAAGTCGAGCGTGATTCGCCAGGGACCCGCATCAGCGGTGGCTTCGGTGTCTGCGTCTTTATCGTCCCAGGTGTTGTAGGATTGAGCAGCGAGTTGTTTCAGACTGTCGGGGAATCCCTCTACATCTTTGCTGTCTGTAATCAGGAGCGTGTAGGCTTTGGTTGCATCCAGCACGTTGTTGGCGAAACGGGTGGAGAGCTGGGACAGCTCGGTGGCAATTTCATTAAATCGCTTTAATTCATCTCCCGAGAGACCGATACCGGCCAGCTCTGCAGAGAGGATCCGTTTTTCGATAATTCGTTTCTGGGCATCATTCAACTGATCCCAGGAACCGTTGTCCCGGATGGCCTTCATGGCTTCGTAGATCGGCTTGCTTTGTCTGACGTTCAGCGAAAAAGCGACGATTTCGGGGAGCACGCTTTCATAGGCCTCCCGTAATTCAGGTGTGTTTCTCACTCCCAGCAGATGTCCCACGGAACCCCAGGAGCGTTCCCAGGGGTAATCGAGCTCTTCGAGTGGTTGCATCAAGCCTTCCCAGCTCGGCTGTGCTTCGCTTTCGATTTTACGCAGGCTTGCTTCCGACTGTTCCAGCAGGGATTTCACCGCGGGTTTAATATGCTCAGGCTCGATTTCATCGAAGCGGGGAAGGCCCTCCAGTACCAGAAGCGGGTTGTCTGACAGAGGCTGTTGCTGATCCATAACGTTTTAATGTCCTTCCTTAAGTTTGCTTCAGTAAATCTGGTTCGAGGCAGACTGTGTGCTTCGTCGGAAATCAATTCCGTGCGTTCATCATAAAATATCTCAGGTTCGATTGAAAAGGCATTCTATCTATTCGTCAAATCGATACAATGCTATGTGTACAGTTTATCGCAGTGGGAAACCTGCTGCAGGGACTCTCGGATCTGTGGAAATCGAATCATGTTACAGCGATCTGCAGCCTGGGCATTCGTGGTATGGCTGTCGGCTTATGCGACTGTCTGTCAGGCACAAGACCTGCCCGACAGTCAGGATCTGAACGAACTCTGGAAGCACCTCTCTGAGAAGGTACCGGCAATGAAAACAATGGGTGGACGTCAATTCTGGGGCGATGTGCAGTTTTTTCAAGGCTGGAAAATTCAACAGAATGTGATCAGCCAGCACTACCGCCTGCTGGATCCCAGTGATCAGCGGCATGCCAGTGGAACTCTCGAGGAATGCCAGCAGAAGCTCGCAGAAATCAGAGAGGTCCGCAAGCTTCCTCCGATGCAGGGCCGGGCGGTGATTCTGATTCATGGAATCATCCGTTCTTCCAAGTCCTTTGAAAAAATGAGACTGGCCTGCCTCAAGGAGGGCTGGATTACGATTCCCTTTGATTATCCCAGTACCCAGAAGACGATCCCGGAGAATGCCCAGTTCCTCGAGCAGGTGATTAAGTCGCTGGAAGGCGTTGAGGAAATCGATCTGGTTGTCCACAGCATGGGCGGTCTCGTGGTACGCTCCTGGCTGGATCAGCAGGAGGAAGTCGATCCCCGAGTCAGACGCATGGTCATGCTGGGAGTCCCCAATCGGGGGGCAGACATGGCAGACCGCTTCCGTTCGAATCTGCTGTTCAAGGTTGTGTACGGGCCAGCGGGGCAACAGTTGGTGACCGAATTGAACGGGGACTTTATTTCCAGTCTGCCGACACCTCCCTTTCCATTTGGAGTGGTCGCCGGCGGCCGGGATACGTTGAAAGGTTTTAACCCGCTGATCCGAGGCGACGATGACGGTACGGTCAGCGTCAGTAGCACGCGACTGCCGGGAGCTGCGGATTTTGTTCTGTTGCCCGTGCTGCACTCTTTTATGATGAATGATCCCCAGTCAATTTCACATACCCTGCGGTTCCTCAAGACCGGGAAATTCCGCGAATCTGGTGAATCACAGCCGATTCCTGAGGTCGAAGCTGCGGCGGCCCCTTAAAATCCGTCGATAACAACAGGTACAAGCGTCATTGAGTGACCAGCTAATCCCCGCTTTTTTCAGACGACAGGTAGAACGGATGGAACGAGACGAACGGCAATTGAAACTGCTATCCAAGATTCAGGTCATTTATGGGATCGTCAATGTTTTTGTGACTTACCTGTTTTATGAGACCATTTATTTTGGTTTCGATGCGTATCGTAAGACGATGGAACAGACCAAGCCGGATCATCAGGTGGAACTGGAACTGGGATTCGGGCTGGTGATCTTTCTGGTCGGCGTTGCGATCCTGTTCTGTATCATTCTGGCTGGTCAGTCACTGTCCCGCCACGAAAGCTACGAATTCTGTATGATGGTTGCGATTTTTGAATGTCTCCTGATCCCCCTGGGAACCATCATCGGTATCTGGACGATTCTGGTTCTGCGGCGCCCCTCGGTCAGAGCTTTGTTTAAATCTCCACCACCGCCGGAAAGTCCTGCCGACCAGGCCACGGCCTGAACTTTACCGCCAGCTCACGAAACCCACGATTGATGTCCGACCTTCCCACCACAGCTGAATCCCCTTCCGTTTCGCGGAAAATCTGGAGGGGAGTCAAATGGCTGTTACTTGCGCTGGTCTTGTACTTCGTCTGGCAGCAGGGAGCGGAACTGTACGCAGAGCAGGGGGACACACTTACCGGTATCAGCATTGATCCGCTCTGGCTGGTTCTATCTGCAGCCTGTTATTTCATTGCCTGGTTACCGTCTGTCTGGTTCTGGCGTCAGTTGATTCTCAGTTCCGGAGAACAGGTTCGCTTCGGGCCTGTCGCACGCGCCTACTACTGCGGGCACCTGGGGAAATACATTCCCGGTAAGGTCTCGGTCCTCTTGATCCGGGCGACCCTGCTGAAAGATTTCGGAGTACGCGTTTCGGTTGCCGCCCTGACGGCTGCTTACGAGACGCTGGCCGTCATGGGAGTCGGTTTGGTTGTGTTCCTTTCCTTGATTCCCGTTGTGTTGAATGCAGAGCAGGTTCAACAGTGGCCTGCGTGGCTGCAATCCGTACAGTCCCGTCCCTGGCTGGTTCCCGGTCTGTTTCTACTGGCGCTGTTTGTCTCTCTGCCTCTGTTGTCTCGTCTGTTGAATCTGTTCGCGAAGAAATTCACAAAGTCCGATGTCGAAGCGACCGAGGCAACTCCTCCCGCTGCTTTCTCATTACGTTTGCTCTACGCGGGCGTGTTGTTGTTTCTGGTGAGTTGGACGCTGCATGGACTCAGCCTGGGTCTGGCACTCGCCTCCATCAACGGAGCGGGACTTGAATGGCAGGAATGGCCACGCTGGACCGCTGCAGTCTCCGCCGCGTATGCCCTGGGCTTTCTGGCGATTTTTGCTCCTGCCGGCCTGGGAGTACGGGAAGGTCTGATCACCACGATTCTCGCCGGTTCCGCCCTGATTGGTCCTGCAAATGCATTTGTCGCTGCCTTACTGATCCGGATCGTCTCATTTGCTAGTGAAATTCTGGCTGCTTTTGTTCTATACTATAGTTTTGGAAAATCGGCTTCAGACGAGGATGATTCCGTACAGTCTGCCGCCGATTCCCAGTCCATTGATTCCCTGTGATTTCTGTCTGTTGAGTGAAAGGTCTGCGTCGTGCTCTCGATTATGATTCCGGTATTGAATGAATCGGAAAGTCTGCCACAACTGTATCAGGAGATCTGCGAAACCAGCCAGCAGCATCAGATTGACCTGGAAATTATCTTTATTGACGACGGTTCGACCGACAAGTCCTGGGAACTGATCTCGCAACTGGCCAAGCAGGATGAACGCGTTTCTGGGATCCGCTTCCGTCGGAACTTCGCCAAGGCAGCCGCGTTGACGGCGGGTATGCGGGCCGCCCGCGGTTCGGTGATCATGATGATGGACGCCGACCTGCAGGACAACCCGAAAGAAATTCCCCGTTTTCTGGATAAACTCAACGAAGGCTACGATGTCGTCAATGGCTGGAAAGAGCGTCGCCTCGATCCCTGGCATAAAGTGTATCCCAGTAAAGTCTTCAACTGGATGATCTGGAAACTGACCGGACTGAAACTGCACGATCACAACTGTGGCTTCAAACTGTTCCGCAAAGAAGTTGCTGCGGAAATTCGTATCTACGGCGAACTGCACCGTTTCATCGCCGTGTTGGCAGATGCCCGTGGATTTAAAGTGACCGAGATTCCCGTCCATCACCGCGAACGACAGCACGGTTATTCCAAGTATGGCGTGCGACGTTTCCTCCGCGGGTTCCTTGATCTGCTGACGGTTCGCTTCCTTACCGGCTATGGACAACGACCACAGCACATGCTGGGCGCCATCGGCTTGAGCTGTCTGATGCTTGGATTCCTTGGACTGGGCTACCTGGGGGTGGTCTGGTTGCTGACCAATCTGTTCGGTCTGGGACTGGGGCCGATTGGAAACCGTCCGCTGCTGGCCTATTCTGTCGCTGCAACCATTCTGGGGGCGCAAGCGATCAGCCTGGGCCTCTTGGCAGAGCTGATTGTCGCTTATACCGGTCGTCATCAGGACACCTACAGCATTTCCGAACGAACGGAAACCGCCTCTCAAAACGAGCAGGAGATCATTATCTGATTGGCATAACTCCAACTGTCTCTACCCTGTAATCCTGTCCGGGCTGGAACGGCCTCCAGTCCACTGTCTGGGAATGAAATCATAGATGAAAATTACGTTCCTCGGTGCCGCCGGTGAGGTGACCGGCAGCCAGCATTTGATCGAGACAGACGGGCGACGGATTCTGCTCGATTGTGGTCTGTTTCAGGGCCACCGGGCAGAGTCATTCAAAAAGAACTGCCGCTTCGCTTATCCCGCTGACTCCCTGGATGCCGTCATCCTCTCGCACGGGCACATGGACCATTGTGGCAATATTCCCCGGCTGTACAACAAGGGTTTTCGGGGACCGATCTTCTGCACCTCCGCGACGGCGGACATCGCAGAGATCATGCTCAAAGACAGTGCCCGTATTCAGGATGAAGACGCCCGTTACCTGTCTCGTAAACTGAATGAAAAGCATCCGCCCATCGAACCGCTTTACGATGAAGAGGATGTGCGACAGGTCATGAAGCAGTTCGAACGCCTCGACTATCACGAGTGGCACGACCTGGGGGACGACCTCCGGGTACGACTGCTGGATGCCGGCCATATTCTGGGATCCGCGATCATTGAGATGAAGATCAAGGACCAGGGAGAATGGAGACATCTGGTCTTCACCGGTGATCTGGGCCGTCGCGATCTGCCCCTGCTGCGAGATCCCGATACGATCGAGGGTTGCGAGATTCTGATTTCAGAAAGCACCTACGGCAACCGGATTCACGAAAAAGCCTCGGATCTGAAAGAGGAACTCTATCACATTCTCGATGAGGCCTATCGCGTTGAAGGGCGTGTGATCATCCCCGCGTTCAGCCTCGGACGCACCCAGCAGATCATTTACTATTTGAACGATCTGTATAACGAAAACCGTCTGCCACACATTCCGATTTTTGTCGACAGCCCTCTCTCCACGCGCCTGGTTTCAGTCTACCGCCATCATCTGCAGGATATGGACCAGGACGTCAGCGACGTTTTGAAAGAAGACAAGGATCCCTTCGGCTTCTCACTGCTGGATTACGTTTCGACCCGTCAGCAGAGTATCGAACTCAATAAACGGGAAGGGGCGTTCGTCGTCATCGCCGGCAGTGGGATGTGTGAGAACGGTCGTATCCGCCATCACCTCAAGAACGGCCTGGAACATCCGGAGAATACCGTCGTACTGATGGGCTACCAGGCGGAGCATACCCTGGGCCGTCGTCTGCAGCAGCGCGATCCCAAAGTGAAGATCTTTGATCGCTATTACCAGGTCAAAGCCAGGGTCGTGCAGCTCAGCGGTCTCTCAGGCCATGCCGACGTTGAGGATTTTAAATGGTGGTACGAAACCTCCGCGAAACGGGGTAACATCGGCCAGGTCTTCCTCGTCCACGGAGAACCGGAATCAGCGACGGCGCTGGCAGCCTTGATCCGCGATGAAGTCGATGAGGAACCGATCATCCCCCAGTATCAGCAATCGTTCGAGGTTTAATGCGACAATGGCGAAAGCGATTCAACATCCCGACAAGAGTCTGCCGGCTCTCGGAATCAGACAGCCCTGGGCAGAACTGATCATGCGGGGCGTGAAAACAATTGAGCTCCGTTCCAGTCAGACGAAGATCCGCGGGACGATCTACGTCTATGCTTCAAAGACTCTCGCGAAGACACCGCACGCCATCGAAGCAGCAGCGCAAGCGGAAATCACGACCGAAACCCTCCCGACGGGCACCTTGATCGGGACCGTTGAGATCGTCGATTCCTTCCCCGCGACCGCTGAACATGCGGAAGCATCAGGCGTCCCCGAGTCTCTGCTCAAGGGAAAATTCGGCTGGAAGCTCGCGAATCCCAAACGCATCAAATCGCCTATCGTGCCGCAGTTCCTGCCTTATGGAGTCTGGTTCTATCCCTTCGTCCGCAAGCAGACCGGAACCCGCCAGAAATAGAAACGGTTCGGGAACCGTTCCTCAACCCTTCGTCGCGGCTGCCATCTCACCTGCGTATTTTCCGATCGACGCAATCACGTCTTCCCGCGTCTGGTCTGGGTCAGAAAAAGCAGCGAACTGTTTGACAATCGCCGAACCAATGATGAATCCGTCGGCTTTACCACGGAGCGTGTCGACATGCTCTGGCTTACTGATGCCGAAACCCACCGCTAAAGGCAGATCTGTCAGCGAACGTAACGACTCCAGATGTGCTGTCAGTTCCGCAGGCAGTTCATCACGAACACCTGTCGTGCCGGCGACTGCGATACAGTAAATGAAACCCGAGGCAGACTGCACGATTCGCTTCGTGCGATCTTCAGGCGTCAGTGGGGAGACCAGTTGCACCAGGTCCAGTTGAGCTGCCTTGGTGAGTTCGACGAACTCACCTGCTTCGTCTCCGGGAAGATCGGGAACAATCAGGCCTGAGAACCCGGCGTCAGCGGCTTCTTTCAGGAAACGCTCTGCGCCATAACGAAAGATAATCGCATACGAAACCATGCCGACCAGGGCCGGCAGATCGACGGACTCATCTGCAGAGAGTTCTTTCAAAGCTTCAAACAGATCGTGTACGTGGAAGCCGTTGTTGAGAGCCCGCGTGTACGATTCCTGAATCACCGGACCATCTGCAATTGGATCACTATACGGGAAGCCCACCTCGATCAGGTCGACTCCCTGTCGTGACAGTTCTTTCAATACATCAACGGTGGTTGCCAGATCCGGATCGCCGGCGGTGATGAAAGGCATGAACGCCATGCGGTTTTCAGATTTTAACGTCGCAAAAGTTTCAGAGATCGAAGTTGTCACGATGGGGGGTACTGCTTTTAACTGAATTTCAGAGGGATGATATTTATTGTTACGACAAAACCAGCCAGGGATTAAATGTCCCGTCCCAGCAGGCGGGCCACTTCATTCACGTCTTTGTCGCCACGACCGGACAGGCAGACAACGATCGTCTCATCGGGGCTGGCCTGGCGGGCTGCTTTGACGGCGTAAGCGATCGCATGCGACGATTCAATTGCCGGGATGATCCCTTCCAGGCGGGCCATCGTCTGAAAGCCTTCGAGGGCTTCATCGTCGGTGATCGCGGTGTAATTCACGCGGCCGGAATCTTTCCAGTAACTGTGTTCGGGTCCCACGCCGGGATAGTCGAGGCCCGCAGAGATCGAATGCACGTCCATCGTCTGGCCGTCATCGTCCTGCAGCACATATCCGAAGCTGCCATGCAGCACACCCTTGGCTCCATAGCTCAGCGTACTCGCATGCTCTCCCGGTTCAGGACCGCGGCCACCCGCTTCCACGCCGGTCAGCTTCACACCCTCATCGTCGATAAAGGGATAGAACATGCCGGCCGAATTGGAACCGCCGCCGACACAGGCAATCACTTGATCGGGGAGTTTACCAGTCTGCGCCAGGCACTGTTCGCGGGCCTCTTTTCCGATGACCGACTGGAAGTCGCGAACCATCATTGGGAAGGGGTGCGGTCCAATCACGGAACCGATAATGTAGTGGGTGGTCTCCACGCTCGACATCCAGTCCCGCATCGCTTCATTAACGGCGTCGCGTAGCGTCTTGGAACCGCTGGAAACGCCGCGGACTTCAGCGCCCATCATTTTCATATTGAACACGTTCAGCTTCTGGCGGCGGATGTCTTCCTCGCCCATATAGACGATGCACTCCAGGCCGAAGCGGGCACAGGCCACAGCGGAAGCCACGCCATGCTGGCCGGCTCCTGTTTCGGCGATTACACGTTTTTTACCCATCCGCATGGTCAGCAGTGCCTGGCCCATGGTGTTATTGATCTTATGAGCACCGGTGTGATTCAGATCTTCGCGCTTGAAGTAGATCTTACCGCCGCCACAATGTTCAGTCAGGCGTTCCGCGAAATAGAGCGGATTCGGGCGGCCCACATAATGCTTGAGCAGGTCGTCCAGCTCCGCCTGAAATGACGGATCCTGTTTGGCTTTCTCATATTCCTGGGTCAGTTCCTCCAGGGCATGCATCAGAGTTTCGGGGACGAAGCGGCGGCCGAATTCTCCAAAGCGACCGGAGGCATCAGGCACATTCGATAAACTGGTTGTCATATCTGGCTCAAATTCACTAGTAAAATATCAAAAAAACAGCGGTAGTGACCATTATTGAATTCCGCGTGGCAATGGTCAATGCCCGCCCACAGGACCCTTCAGAATCGGAAAAGGTTCGATCCGGTTTTTCCATTTTTCCGGCCGGTCGTTTTGCTGTATCTGCTTTTGTATCATGCTCTTCTGTCGTTTTAGCCCCGGAAAATGTGATGTCCAGTCGTAATTTAGTAGGATTTTCCTCAAAAGATCGATAAAATGCAGGACGCGTTCTGTGGAACGATCTGTTTCACAACTTAAGAGGGGGAGAATTAACATGAACACTTCTAATCAAAAACTCGAAGAAGCCATCAATTCCAATTCAATTCACATCGACGAACAGGAACGTTTCTGTCTGTTGGATGACAAAACCCATGGCTACCAGAATCTGGATGACAGCGATATCATCATTCCGGATTTCGCTCACATTCTCCGTTCTGCTCATCGCGAGCTCAATGACTTCACACCTCCTGTAGGTTAATTGCTCCGTGAGTGCCTCCTGCTATTTTGCTACGGGGAAAATCTGCGCCGAGACGAAGTAACGCGCGCCGTCGCGTTCCACAATCAGTTCCGGCGCCCACTGTTCGATTTCTTTTTTCTTGTTATCAGATAACGACTCAAACTTCTGATAACCGTATTGATTTTCCAGTGGCGGTTGCAGCACGCCTGCGGTTACCAGTTTCTGAAAACGTAGAGGCGTCACGTAGTCTGTGTACCCGTAAGATCCCGGCAGACGATAACGTAATACCTCTGACCAGTTCACATACACAAACGCGATATGCTCATCCTGGAATTTCTTTTTGATTTCTTCAGCCGGTTTCATCTTGAGTTGTTTCGCAGGTAACTCAGGGTTTGCTTCCGCCGTCCACTGCTGGAAAATATCTTCATCGAAGACCGTGTTGTAGATCACCGGGAACTCGGCGTTGAAGACCTTCGCTTCTCCCACAAACAACACGACCTGGTCAGGGTCGAGCTCCATCTGGTTCAGTAACTCGATTTCAGGAGCCGTCAGATTGCCTGTGAACTTTCGCGCGTAAGCGAAGTCATCCAGGTACGCGTTATTGCCCCCCAGTCCGCTGGTGACGATACAGAGATTGAACATCACAGCAAACAGCACCGCGACAGTCACGCCGGAACGCCAGAGCAGTTTCGAACTCCACGTTGCACCAATGCCCGCCAGTACCGCAACCACCGGCAGCATCGGTACCCAGAACCGATCGATCCGATGTGTCAGGAACCACCAGGAAAAGAATAGAAATCCGATATAAATCCAGAGCCAGTACATCAGCCGCCGGTGTTGTCGGTTCAGAAAGGCCAGCGGTGCCAGGCAGAACAGCAGCGGACTGATCCAGTCACTGGTCATCGTGACGTCGAGTAGACTATGCTTGAATTCAGCCAGCCCGATCGTTTTCATGCCGTGCCCGTTTTTCCATTTGGCATTCAATGCCTCCGTCAGGTCGTATCCACCAAACACAGAATACAACAGCGGATAAACCGGATTGCCTGTCTCCACCAGGTTCTTCAGCAGCCACGGACCAATGGTAATCAGGGTCCCGACCGCGAACACCACGCCCAGCTTCAAGGTCGTAGACCAGCAGAGCGTTTTATTCTCCCGGAGCAGGAACCAGCTAAAACCGAGCAGCGTCAGTCCCAGTGGAATCACAACGGATAACACGCCCGGGTACTTGGTCGCCATCGCCGAACCGGAGAGCAGCCCCGTGAGTAACGTAAAGCTCCAGAGTTCGCTCGGCAACCGGGATGTGTCGGCAGTGGATTTGTCCGTTGAGTCGTTCGCGTTAGTTTTCCATTTCTGCAGAACCGCTATCGTCAGGATCAGACTCAGCAGACTTGCCAGCAGATAAAAGGAGAGTGCTCCCTCGGTATATGCGATGATCGACATCCGGTAAGTCCAGGGATTCGTCAGGAACACCGTGGCTGCAATCCAGCCTGCTGTCGAACCAAACCAGTGCCGTGCCGTGGTGAAGATTCCCAGCGCGGTAAATAACGCGAAACTCATCAGCACCAGTTTGCCCGCCTGGGCTCCCGTGAACCAGTCCCCTTTGAGCGTCATCGACAGCAGTGTCACCATCTCGGTCAGGAACGGAAAGCTGGTATACACGTTATGGGGCAGGAAGCTGATATAGCCCTGCAGATAATATTCTTTCGGGCCCCCGAAATGATATTCGAGTACATCATAGTCAGTCGAAGGCAGCATCGAACCCAGAAACATGCTGAGCACAAACGGACTCATCAGCAGACAGCATCCCACGCGGAACAGTGTATCGACCATAATCGCTTCCGGCAGTGCCAGCTTCAAAGAACCCAGCGAGCCCGTTTTCTGTTTCGTTTCCTGCAGCGCCGATGCTACGCCCGCGATCGCGGTTAATATCAGTACGGCGTAACAGAGCCCCTGAGAGAGCATGCCCATCAGGCCCCCTCCCAGTGTCAGCAGTGTGACGAATGATATTCCCAGGCCCGCGGCGAAGACCGTGCGTTCTGCAGTGAAGGGGGCCAGCGGTACGCGGATCAACCGCGTCACGAGTTGTCCCAGTCCCCAGGCGCCCAGCAGGATGATCGACGCGACTCCGATCAACGGAATCCGCTGCGGAAAATAAGCCCATCCGGCGGGATGCGGATTCTCTTCGGGCAGCGGATCGACCAGATCCAGCAGCAGGAAAGGCATCTCGGGCACAATGTACCAGCGGTCGATCTCCCTGTTGTTCGTCAGGGGAACGGACAGGTAGATCAGAAAAAACAGCAGCAGCCAGACCAGGGCTCCGTTCAGGAACAGCGGGGAATCTTTCTCCAGTGACTCCAGCGGTCTGTCTACAGATGGCTTATTCATTGGCAGTAATCAGTGTCTTCAACGAAATTAAAAATCGGGTCTTTTCAAAATCAGGTGCGGCGTTTCCAGTCGAAGCCGATATCCAGCGAGATGACAGAGTGAGTCAACGCTCCCACGCTGATCCGTTCCACTCCCGTCTCCGCAGCGGCCCGTACCGTTTCCAGGTTGATGCCCCCCGATGCTTCCAGCAGTGTCGCAGGTGACTGGGCATCACGCATCTGAATCGCCTCCCGCATGGTCTCGGGCGACATGTTGTCCAGCAGCACGATCTCAGGCTTCCCTTCAAGTGCGTCGGCCAGCTGTTCGAGCGTGTCGACTTCGACTTCCACTCCTTTTTCCCCGTTCACCGATTCCCGCGCCTGTTGCACCGCGGCTGCGATGGTGGGATGCGAATTGCGGCTGGCCCAGGCAGCCAGGTGATTGTCTTTAATCAGGATCCCGTCATACAGGCCCATCCGGTGATTCGTTCCCCCGCCGGCTGCGACCGCATATTTTTCCAGTACCCGCCAACCGGGCAGCGTTTTCCGCGTGTCCAGAATACAGGCCCGGGTTCCCTCGATGGCTTTGACGTACTCCGCCGTCTGTGAAGCAACGCCGCACAGATGCGTCAGAAAGTTCAAGACGGTGCGTTCCCCGGTCAACAGCGATGCCAGCGGCCCGGCACACGTTGAAATGACGGATCCCGGTTCCAGGGCGGCGCCGTCAGCCAGATGATGCTCGCAGGTCACTCGCGGATCGAGTTCTGCAAAAATCAGTGAGGTAATCGGAGAACCGGCCAGGATTCCGCTCTGGCGGGCGACAATCTGAATCTCGGCCTGGTCGGTATCTTCAATCAAAGCCTGACAGGTCAGGTCGCCGGTCTCCTGGAGATCTTCCGCCAGGCTCAGTTTGATGAGGGTTTGGGCTGCTGCCTCGTGGGGCTGTGTAAAGGGAACTGTCACGTGCGCATCTCTGTATTCGGGGGTCTGGGAACGCGCCGATTCAGGGGCATTCCGATTCTGAATCCAGCATCTGACTAACATCAGACGTAGAATTAAACGATAATAGCTATAAGTACTTATCGTATCATAGCAGTCTGCAGTTTGACATGTAATCGGGAGAAGCACATGATTATCGGAGTCCCTCGTGAAATCAAGCAGGACGAGTACCGCGTCGCCCTGATTCCGGTCGGAGCCGAGGAATTGACGGCCGCCGGGCATACCGTCCTGGTCGAACGGGGAGCCGGGCAGGGAAGTGGGATTCCCGATGAACTCTACGAAGAAAACGGGGCCGAAATCGTTGAAACGGCTCAAGAAATCTTCTCCCGCGCCGACATGATCATCAAGGTCAAAGAGCCCCAGCCCTCCGAATGGCCCCTGCTCAGACCGGGCCAGATCCTGTTTACCTACTTCCACTTCGCCGCCGACGAAAAGCTCACCCGCGGCTTTCTGGAAACGGGCGCCACCGCCGTCGCTTACGAAACACTCGAAGGGAAAAACGGCCAGCTTCCGCTGTTGACTCCCATGAGTGAAGTCGCCGGACGCATGAGCATTCAGGAAGGCGCCAAGTATCTGGAACGCCCCCAGTTGGGGCGCGGCATTCTGCTGGGAGGCGTACCGGGAGTCCCGCCGGCGCACATCCTGATTCTGGGCGGAGGTGTGGTTGGCAAGAACGCGGCCCAGATTGCAGCCGGTTTTCAGGCGGACGTCGTCATTCTGGATATCAGCGTAGATCGTCTGCGTTACCTCGAAGACATCATGCCTGCCAACGTGAATACGCTTTACAGCGACAAACACAACATCCGCGAGCAACTCGAGCTGGCGGACCTGGTGATCGGGGCTGTCCTGATTCCAGGCGCCCGGGCTCCCATGCTCGTTCCCCAGTCTGCTTTGAAGATGATGAAGCCGGGTGCGGTGTTGATCGATGTCGCCGTCGATCAGGGGGGCTGTATCGAAACATCCCGGCCGACGACGCACTCGGATCCCACTTTCGTCGTGGATGGCGTCGTGCATTACTGTGTCGCCAACATGCCCGGCGCCGTGGGACGTACCAGTACTTATGCCCTGTGTAACGTCACACTCCCGTATGCACTCAGGCTGGCGAACCAGGGGCTGGAAGCCGCCTGTGCGCAGGACAGCGGATTGTTGTCCGCGGTCAACGTGCACAACGGACAGGTGACCAACCGTGCGGTCGCCGCGACCTTTGGTCTGGAATACCACGAGTTTTGTGTCTGACGAAAACGCAGAGCCGTGACTTCGTTGATCCCGTCGAGGGACATTCCCCACTGAAAATCTGCGCCGCTCCTCTGAACAGATTGAACTTGAACCGCGCATCCCGAAGCGTATGCTGGTTCCCTTCTGGCTCGCGCGCGAGACGGGTGCAGCGTGCACTGCATGCAGGCGCACCACTGACGAAACAGCACCTGAATCTGAGTGGCTTTTCACCTGATGCTTACTGGAGTATTTCGAACCGGTTCGCGATGTTCGGTCTCCGCTGTTCAGGGCAGACTGAGACACAAACCGGTCAGACCAGGACAAAATCTGGGACAGACGTGGACAAAATCCGGTCACAACGGGACAAAATTCTGTCTTGACCCTCCGGTGCCCTTCAACACAATCAGTCTCCGTCGTCAAATCATACGCAGAGACAGCAGCGGTGAGTCTATCCATCTCACCACAGTCCACATGCTTTGATTCATAATGAGAGTTCATAAAACACATCCTCAGGAGCGGCAAGGCACTGGCCGCCAGCAACACAGGGTGACGCGGACATTAGAACCGGTGACTGGCGCCATTCCGCTCACAGAATCGAGGGCCCCAAATAAAATTCGGACCGAGCGCAGCGAGCAGAAAACCGCCTGTGGAGACGAAATACTCCGAACCCGAATTCCATTAACGTAGGGGCGGACCCATGTGTCCGCCCGCCTGTTGACTTTCAACATCAACAAGACTTCCAAGGGAAACATGATCCGTGACTCGAAATCGAAAAACCAACCACGCATTTTACTGAAAAGCAACCTGTCCCCGTAGCTGAAAATTGTTAAGCTGAACAGGGAGACGGAACGAATATGGAATGGAAACTCCCGGATCCCGACAACCATTCATCAATGCACGACGAATATATGACTGCGATTAAAAGTAGCGAATTCAGAGAAGAACATTTAGAGCTGAGTCCGGTCTGGACGTGGGAGAGCGATCCTTTCAAGCCCGAGGACTCGCTGATCCCGGTCCCGTTAACCACAGAAGCGATTGCACTGGCCGATTTATTACTCATCCATTCCGAGTTCAAAACTCCCTCCGGGAAAACATTACAGGGGTTGATTATCATGAGTCCGTTGGCTGATGACGTGTTTGCGATCGAGGTCCTGTCCGGCGAGCAGTCATTTACATTTAACAGGCTTCTTCCGGAACTCGCGGAAGACGACCTGATTCAATTAGCCCGCTTTCTTTCTGAAGACCCGGGCAACATCTTCCCTTTGCGCTACTCTGTCGTTGCCGAAGCGCTTTTGATTCCAGACGGCGAGCTCACAATCTGATTAGAGCTCAGCGCAACAAAAGCAGAAAACTAGCAGTGCAAACAAAATATCAATAGTCCGAATTCGATTTCCAATAATGTAGGGGAGGACCCATGTGTCCTCCCGCCTGATGACTTACACCATCAGCAAGACTCCGGAGGGAAACAGGCCACTGTAACCAGGAACCCAGAAAACCAATCGGGCATTTTGCTGTAATGCAACCTGTTCCCTTGGCTGAAGATCGAGAAGCGATAGGGGGCGTAATTAGTTGAACTTGCTGCCTCCCGGTCTTCATGACCCAATGCAATGAAATGATGACCTCGCATGAAATACCATGAAATTGAAGCCGAAGTCTACTATTTAACCACAGAGGAAGGCGGTCGCAAAAACGGCCTACTTAACGGATATCGCGGCCAGTTCCACTATGATGGTGGTGATCATGATGGGGGGCAGTTCTTTCCAGATTTCCTGGAAAACGAAATGATCGAACTGGGAAGCACGGTGTCAGTACTCATTCGTTTTCCAAAGCGACAGTGGGATGAAATTCATTCCGGCCGAATCAAAATCGGAATGAGTTTTCTTGTTAGAGAAGGAGCTAAAGTGGTAGGACGAGGGAGGGTGAAGCGAGTTTGATTGTGGTGGACAGAGTTGGCGAGACTACGCCTGGAAAAACTCTACATTCTTATGCCCCAGCGGAACGCCCCGCTTCCACACGCCGTACAAAATCAGCAAGCACCTGATTGAATTCATGCGGACGTTCCAGATTCATGAAATGCCCACAACCACGCATGACATGCAGCTCCGCCTGCGGTACCAGGTGCGACAGGGCCATCGCCTTCTCCTCGGTGATCACCGGGTCGTGCTCACCGCACATGACCAGCAGGGGTTTCTCCCACTGCGCAACGACCGCGGTGTGATCAGTGCGGCTGTGAAAGACCCGGACAGCGTTGAGCAGGTCTGCGGTCTCCTGTGACAGCGCCAGCGACTCAATCCTCTGTACAACCGCTGGCTGTGCAGCGGCGCCCAACCAGCCGCTGATTTCCAGCCACATCCCGCGAATGCCCTGATGGTGCAGTGTGTCGAGATAAGCATCGCGTGCAGCAGGCTCCGGGCGATGGCCTGCTTTGGTTCCAACCAGCACCAGCGCCGCGATCCGATCGGGGGCCTGACGCGCCATTTCCAGCGCACAGGAACCTCCCATCGAGGAGCCGATGGCAATCAGGGAGTGTGTCTCAATAGAATCCAACACTCGGCTGGCCCAGTCTTCGAGGGAGTCTCCCAGTTGATACAGGCAGGGAGTTGTGCATCGTTCAGGGGCAATCGCGCGTTGTTCGTCCCACATCGAATGATCGAGAGGGAAGGCATGCAGAAACGCGAGATGCATTCAACTGGTCCTGATGATTAACCTGTGGCTTAGCTGTACACAATCCATTTTATGGTAACCACACGCCAGGCATTTGCTTATGGGATAAAAAAAGAGAGGTGGAGCTTTCGCTCACACCTCTCCGTCTCTCATTATTCCAGTTGACAGGCGACTGCTTAGATCAGCGGACCTGACCAGTCTGAGAAGAGGTCATCCACTTCTTCGCCTGCGGTTTCCAGTTCGAAGCCGGCGTTCAGATCCTGGCTATCTTCGAATTCGAAACCAAGGTCATATTCGTCTGATTCGAGACTGTCGAAGTCGTTGGTCAGCAGCTGATCTGTCTCGTAAGAGTTATCGAGCAGCGAACCAACCAGCTGATCCAGTCCGCTGGACTGATCCAGGTTCAGTACTGAATCCTGTACGGTCAGCGAGGTGTAACCCCAGTCCGAAGCTGTTTCGACGGTTGTTGGTTCGGAGGCAGGCTCCAGGGCAGGTGCGGGAGTTACCCCGACAGACTGCTTGGTGCGAGTGGTCGCAGCCGGAGCATCAACCACAGGTGCTGAGGTCATCAGCGGAGTCGGATCGAGTCCAGCTCCAGTCAACGGAGCTGACAGTGGACTGATTACGGCTCCTGCGGCGTCTGCATAGGCAGCCTGCAGGATGCGAACATCGAGGGTTGAGATCGACTTCCGAACCGAGGGGTCGAGGAATTCGCCCATGAGGTCCTCCGGATAGAAGTTCTCATCGATGTGCAGGCCGTCGTCGGTCAGCGGTGCAATCAGATCCCAGCTGACAAACTGAACCTGGCCGGAACCGCTGGTTTCAACATGGTCAGCATAGGCAGAATAGCCCGTCGTGAAGCCGGCTGCGTGACCGATTTCATGCAACAGGACGGTATACAGGTCGTAGTGTCCGTCGGCGGCAGAACCGGAGATCGCTTCCCCATTGCTGTCGAAGGAGAGCCCTTCGATAGACGAGTACCAGCCGAGGCCGGCAGCATCGTCGTCAATGTAAACGCGTCCCTTGACGGGAATCCCGTTTTCATCGAGCTCCAGGATATGGCCTTCACCCAGTTGCTGACCACCCAGGTCGGTAACCACGACCTGAACTGACAGGTTCTGGTTTCCGGTAGCGGTCTTCCATTCGTCAACAGCAGCGTTGATCAGGTCATTCAGTGAGTCATCCCCGTCTGTGGTGATGGAGGAACCATACCATTCCTGCGGGAAGTTCGGCGGGAAGATGATCGACTGACCGCTGGCTTTGGAACGGTTGTAGTTCGTTGCCAGGAAGGTCAGGTCCTTGAAGTTGATCTGGCCGCTCTTGTCAAAGTCAAGTGACCAGGCCAGCCCGGAGGATGCGTTGACCACGGACGTTCCATAGAAGGATGAGAACTTGAGCAGATCCTTGAAGTCGATGAGACCACTGTCATCCAGGTCAAACGGGACAGCCCACAGATCGGTGGTTGGTGCAGTCGCCACTGATGCGGTCACAGCACCGGTACCTGCCACATCCAGTTGAGCGTTGATCACGCGGATGCCCAGGTTGTGAGGTCCGAGGAAGCCGGCGACGGTATCGATGGCAACACCATCATCGGCCAGCGATTCAAACTTCACGCGGGCCAGCAGAACCTGCTTGCTGGATCCCAGTGTACCCACGCCGTTCTGACCGCTGATACCCGATACGATGCCGGTCTGGTCATCGATGCTGGACGAACTGCTGCTGCCGAATGCGGAACCGAAGTCGATGGCGGTCGCAGTAAAGAAGTCGGTGTTGTATTCCAGGTCAAACGAACCGCCGGTGATACCGGAGCCGTCTGTGGTGGTACCCCAGACTTCAACCCAGAAGCTGTCCCATTCATCTACCCAGGCTTCGCTTTCCGGTACGGAACCGGTCTCGCCATTCGCATCAGTAGTCGTCTGTGATTTCACGATCGAAGTACTGATGGTGGTATTGGGGGATGCGGTTCCCGTCAATGGCGGGCCTGAGGGATCGAGGATCGTTCCCGTCGCTGTCGTCGAGGGGAAGAATTCCAGGATCTGCAGACCGCTGAAGGTGTCAGCAACGAATGCCAGAGTGCCGTTCACGAACAGGCTGCGGGCACTGCTGGGCGTATCAAATGTGTTGATCAGAATCGGGCTGGTCGGATTCGTGATGTCAACTACCTGCAGGCCGGAGGCTCCATCGGCCACATAGGCGAAGTTGCCGTCTACCTGGACACCCGTGGCGACGCCCGGAGTATTCAGTGTGCCCACAATTGAGGCGGTGGCGGGGGTCGAGATGTCAATCACCTGCAGACCGCCTTCACGGTTCGCTACAAAAGCGTAGTTTCCGACAACATCCAGGCCGATCGCGGCTCCACCTGGAGTCAGAACATTTTTGATCAGGGTGGGGTTGGATGAGTCTGTGACGTTGACAATCTGCAGCCCGTTATTTCCATCGGTGAGGTAGGCGATGTTGCCAATGACTTCGACGCCCCCTGCCAGACCGCCGGGAGTAGAGACTCCAAAACTGCCCAGGATGGATGGAGCGGCCGGGTTGCTGACATCGACGATCTGCAGACCGCCACCGTTTCCACTATCGTCTGCGACATAGGCCAGGTTACCGATCACCTGGACGCCGCGGGCTCGAGCGGGAGTCGCGATACTGCCGACGAAAACCGGAGCAGCCGGGTTCGCGATGTTGATGATCTGCAGTCCTGCTTCACCAACCGCCAGGTATGCCAGGTTGCCGACCACATCGATCGCCTGGGCGATGCCCTGGTTGTTGAAGTCATACTCACCAACATGGTAAGGAGCAGCCGGGTTGGCAATATTATAGATCTGCAGGCCGCCATCGCGGTCTGCCACATAAGCGTAGTTACCGACAACATCCACGGCGACCGCAGCGTCAGAAGTGGCAACACTGCTGAGCGACTCGACACTGGTCAGGAAGACGGCACGTCCATTTGGAACCAGATTGTCCAGGATGACCTCGAACGTTTCCGGGCTTTCGGTGAAGATATCGTTGAACACAGTGATGTTCAGCGGAACCTGCGTCACGCCGGGGCCGAAGGTCAGAGTCTGGCCAGAGATTCCCTGATAGTCATTCGGAGATGTGGCTGTTCCATCAATGGTTGAAGCATCCACGGTAATCGCGACGTCAACCGGGTTAGACAACTCAACCAGGAACTGGAACGGGCTGTTGTTTTCAGTATCGATGACCGGAGTGATCGACAGTTTTGCGGAGTCGTTATCCCGGATGTGTCCCTGGTCGGTTCCGTTGATGATCGAAACATTACGAAGGGCAGCGTCCAGGTTGGCCAGAATGGTGGAGAAGAATTCATCGCCTTCCACGATATTGTCATCATTGACGGTGATCGTGAAGT
Organism: Gimesia chilikensis; assembly: GCF_008329715.1. Taxonomy (GTDB): domain Bacteria; phylum Planctomycetota; class Planctomycetia; order Planctomycetales; family Planctomycetaceae; genus Gimesia; species Gimesia chilikensis. The sequence continues at coordinate 92,256 of NZ_VTSR01000014.1, forward strand.
TCTGAGTCAGGGCACCATTCGGAGTGAAGTTCAGGATGATTGGAGCGAGAGGATCGACGGCGTTGTAGTCGCTGTCGGTGATCAGTCCCGTACCATGCTGAGTGTAAACTTCAACGGAAACGTTCGAATCGACCGGATTCGAGAGGGTCGCGGTGAAGACAAAGTTCCCTTCGGATTCCAGCTTGGAGACGTTGTTGATTGTGACGGTCGCCGAGTCATCATTGATGATCGTACCCGCTGCAGGCAGTCCCAGTGTGACGTTGCGTCCTGACGCATTCAGATTGGTTCCGATGACATTGAAGATTTCGTCCAGCTCGACCTTTTTGTCCTGGGCAATCTGCACCGTAAATGTCTGCTGTCCCGGGACAACGTCGGAGTTGGGTGAACCCAGGAAGGTATATAACTGGTTCAGCACGGGAAGGTAGTCGTTGTCTGCCACCGTGGCCGTGTTGTCCTGGGTGGAGAGGAAGAAGCTGACATTCGTGTCGATCGCTTTGGAAATATTCACATTGAAAGTGATATTGGTAGTGCCTGTACCACTGCCTTCATTAACTCCACCGGAGATGACAGGGTCAACCGTGATGATTGCCGAGTCATTGTTGCGGATAATACCGGTGGCGTCTGCCCCCAGAGTAATTCGGGAGTCGAGCCCGTTGGCATTCAGGTTGTCGATGAACACATTGAAGAGTTCATCCAGTTCCACTTTCTCGTCATTGGTTATGGTGACGGTGAAGCTTTGTGTGCCGGGAATGTTGTCGGTGTCAGGAGTACCCACGAATGTGAAGCTCTGGGTTTTGAATTTGTAGTCATCATCCAGCGACTCATCGGTGGCAATTCCCGAACCGGCGGGTAACGGAGGGGTGCCGTCCTTGGTCGTCAGATCAAAGATGATATCCTCAGCAATCGCATTGGAAATATAGATGTCAAAAGTAATCGTTCCATCTTCTTCATTCGCTGCAACATCGTCGTTGACAAAGGAGATGGTTGCAGTGTCGGAATCGTCTTTGATTGTGACTTGTGCCGGGCTATCCAGTGTGATTCTGCTTTCCAGTCCGTTGGCAGACAGACTGTCTAGTAGCACATTAAAGACTTCATCCAGTTCCAGCTTGTCATCATTGGTGATGCTGACAACAAACGTCTTGATTCCAGGTACCACATCGGTATTAGGTGTTCCCAGAAACGTGTGCGTCTCACGCTTGGAACTATAGTCGTCATCGATGTTTTCATCTGTGGCATTTCGCATGGTGATGGATGTGCCATCCTGAGTATAAAAATCGAAACTGACGTCCTCGGCGATCGCATTAGAGATCTGGGCGGTTAACAGTACAATGGCTCCTTCTTCGTTGACGGTTACGTCATTGTCGAGGAACGTAATACTTGCTACATCCGAATTGTCTACGATGGTGGCTTGTGCAGGATTGTTAGACGGGGAAGCGAATGTGACTCGCGTCGTGCGATCGTTGAGCCCATTTGCAGTCAAGTTGCTCATGAAGACATTGAAGACTTCATCCAGTTCCAGTTTGTCGTCATTGATGATGGTGACGATAAAGTCCTGGGTGCCCGGAACAACATCCGGGTCACTGTTCTGTGTGCCCAGAAATGTGAAGGATTGAGATTTCGAGGTGTAATCGTCGTCGGTGTTTTCATCTGTGGCGTTTCGCATGGAAATCGAGGTGCCGTCGATGGTGGAGACGTCAAAGCTGATATCCTCGGCAATTGCATTATCGATCTGGACGGTGAAAGTGACCGAACCGTCTTCCTCGTTTACCTGAACGTCATCGTTGACAAAGCTGATCTCAGTCACATCCGAATCGTCCAGAATTGTTGCCTGGGCCGGATTGATCGTGTCCATCGAAATTCGAGTGCCGCGATCATTCAGCCCATTCGCATTGAGATTGCTCATGAAGACATCAAAGATCTCATCCAGTTCCAGCTTGTTATCATTGGTAATGTTGACAACGAAGTTCTGTGTTCCAGGGACTGTATCTGTATTCGAGGTTCCTAAGAAGGTGATGGTCTCTGTTTTTGACGTGTAATCGTTGTCGGAGCTTTCATCGGTGGCATTTCTCAGTGTCAACGATGTCCCATCTTGTGTGGTGAGATCAAGACTGACATTTTCCGCGATCGCGTTGGAAATCTGTACCGAGAAGGTTACCGAACCGTCTTCTTCATTGACAAACAGGTCATTATCGACAAAGGAGATCGTTGCGGTGTCTGAATCATCAAGGATCGTCGCGTGGGCTGGAGTGCCGACGGAAGAAGCGAATGTGATACGGGTGGTGCGATCATTCAGCCCGTTCGCATTGAGGTTGCTCATGAAAACATTAAAGACTTCATCGAGTTCGAGCTTGTCGTCGTTTGTGATGGTCACCACGAAGTTCTGTGTTCCGGGAATAACGTCGGTGTCTTGTGTTCCCAGGAACGTGAAGTTCTGCGTTTTTGAGGTGAAGTCATCATCGGTATTTTCATCGGAGGCATTTCGCATGGTGATCGAAGTACCATTTTCTGTGGAAACATCAAAACTGATATCTTCAGCGATTGCGCTATCAATCTGAACGATGAAGGTTACTGACCCATCTTCTTCATTTACGAACAGGTCATCATCAACAAAACTGATTTCAGCAAGATCGGAATCGTCAAGAATCGTCGCCTTAGCCGGTGTGGAAGAAGGCGAAGCAAATGTAACTCGTTCTGTTCTGTCATTTAGTCCATTCGCGTTGAGGTTACTCATGAAGACATTGAAGACTTCGTCGAGCTCTAACTTGTTGTCATTGATGATCGTGACAACAAAATCCTGAGTGTTTGAGACTACGTCTGTGTCCGGAGTACCCAGGAAAGTGAAAGATTGGGTTTTCGAAGTGTAATCGTCATCAAGAGTTTCATTGGATGCGTTCCGCATAGTCATTGAGGTGCCGTCGACGGTGGAAACGTCAAAGCTGATGTCTTTTGCGATTGAATTATCGATCTGCACAGTAAATGTAATAGAGCCAATTTCCTCGTTAACCTGAATATCATCATCCACAAAGCTGATGACGGCCAAATCGGAATCATCTGTAATAGTAACCTGAGCTGGTGAGCCTAGAGTGATCTTGGATTCCAGTCCGCCTGCAGTGAGAGCATTCATGTAGAGACTGAAGATTTCATCCAGTTCCAGTTTGTTATCGTCGGTGATGAAGACCTGGAAAGTCTGGTCAGCAGCCGGCGTGATGGAGTTGGTGAAAGTGACCAGTTCATTGACACTGGTGTAATCGTCGTCAGTGTTTTCGTCACTGGCATTGTCTTCAACGAGAGATGTACCATCAGCTGAAGTGACAAAGAACTGGACATCATTTTCAACCGCGTTGGAGATATGCACCGTATATTCGACATAGCCGGTGGCAACATCTTCCGCGACGGTCAGATCGGTCTCGACGAAGGTGATTGTAGCAGTGTCATTATCTACGATCGTGATCGTCGTCTGATCGTAAACCGTCAGTGTTCCACCCAGCCCGTCATCGATGAGGCCGTCGGTCTTGGTACCATTGTCGACAGTGTCAATCGTCAGGGTGAATTGTTCATCCAGCTCAACGATATCATCATTAAAAATGGTAAACACGACTTCCGCAGTCAGCTCATTGGCGGCGAAGATCACCTGTGCCGGTGGTGGCGTGGTGAAGTCAATTGCTTCGGTATCTCCGGCCCCGAACAGAAGGTCGACGGTGGTTACCAGCCCGATCTTATCCCGCTCCAGCTCAACGGTAACGGTAGTCGTACCATCTTCATTCAGGCTGTAGGTAGGGGTGTTGAAGAAGACTTCAGGCAATGCTGTTACCACGATGTCGATCACATCGGTGTCTGTCTGAGACGGGTCACCAAAGAAGTTGCCGTTGTCATCAGTGGTCATCGTCAGCGAGGCGGTCGCTCCCGCGAAGGTGGAACCGTCTGTCGGCGTCGACAGAGGAGTCCAGGAAACGCCATCCAGAGCCGTGTTGACATCTTCGATCAGACCGGTGATTTCGAGGAAATAGCTGGTGCCATCATCGGTAAGATTGATGGTGACGTTGCTGGTGTTGGGGCCTGCAGCCAGTTTCCCTTCGGTCATCAGCGTCGACAGAGTGACAGTGACCATGCCGTCTGTGGCAGGAGAAGTCGGGATCCCCTGGGTGCCAAGGAAGGAGTCCTGGTCGGTAACCGTCAGGGCATTTCCGTTGGCAGCCGAGAACACGACCGCTAAGCCGGGATCTGTCGTCACAGTGACATTCGGTGAGTCCGGAATCGGCGTAGCATCGAAGTGGTTGATCGGCGGTGCATTCACACCATCGCTGACCAGAATCGTGAAGGATGTCGAACCATCCGTCTGGTTCGGCTGCAACACATTTCCTGCGAGGTCTTTGACCGCGTTCGTAGTCGAATTATCAACATCAATCGTATAGAGCGTGTCCATTCCAAAGACACCGGCGATGGATGTGAAGATGACTTCGTCAGTGTTGCGGTTGTAGCTGAAGATGTAATCCAGACCTTCTTCCAGCGTGCGGGTAGAAGTGCTTGTCCGTGCCGTCAGAGTGAACTGCAGCGAATTCACCAGGCTATCATCAATGCCGATGCCTGAATCTTTCAGTTTCACAATCATCGTTGTGAACAGCTCGGGGTTGGTGATGTAAACTGCATTGGGATCGCTGTTCTGATCTATGCCGTCGACATCATTATCTTCTGGTAACGAGATAATCGCAGTCGGGCCGACAAAGTCAGCTCGTTCAATCGCCCCGCGGTCCTTGAAAATGTTGGAACCTAAACCAGGAGGCGGAGTTTGGGTTGGGTCGTCAACACGTAACTGCCCGAACGCATCATATGTCGGAGCAAAGATATCCGAGTTGGGCATCCCGATAGAGTCTTTGACGTTTACGAAATCAGGTCGATCGGCCAGGCTGTTTAAAGAACTGTCGATGGCCTGGCTGTTGTCTGCGAGGTAGTAATTTCCTTTGGATGGATTCACAAACAGAGGATCATTGGCTCCCAGCTGGATCGAATTCGTTCCAGCGGTGCCAATCGTAGAATTACCTTTGAAAACGTTAGCACCGACAACGTTCGGAATGCCTCCGGATGACTGCAGATCGATCGCTGTAGAAGTATTTGCAACAATATTGTTCAGGATGGTTGTCGTCGCATAATTTTCGACGAGGATCCCTTGTCCGGCGGCCCCTACTGCAATCTGACCAATCAGGTCGGCTGTCATCGTGTTGAAGAAATTCGTGGGGTCGAGCAGGAAGTTGTTGATATCAAAGAGCTGACCACCGGTCGAAGTGGCGAAAGTACCATACGTACTGGTTGTATTAAAAAATAACGGATCTGCAATCGCATAGAACAATGAGTTCGTTGATAGCAGAGCAGCCTGGGCATCAATGGCGGCTTGCGTGGTGCTGTCGTCATCTTCGTTAGTGAGAAGAATCGGCACGATGCGGGAACCTGGTCGGTAGTTGAACGTTGTAGGGCCAGCATCGGGATCAAAGAGATTCAGGACTTCCAGAATGGCATCGCTTCCTCGCTCCGTTGCTCCGGTGGTGGTAATTGTCTGGAACGGACTACCGGGGGCAGTAAACGTGGCGAAGTCCACAATATCTTGCACCTGCGTTGGGTCGGTACTGAAACCGACAGGACTGGGCATCAGAACGAGCCCGTACTGTGCATCAATGCCTGCTGCCTGCATCTGTGAGTTAAAGTTGAGCAGCTGCGCCTGTACATTCGAAATCGCCGTTTCCATACTGGTCGAAATGTCAATTATGAAGACTACGTCTATTTGAGCCGAAGACTGTGTGACGGTGACGTTGGCCCCGGACAGAGTGTTATTAACAACCTTCGTGTAGGAAACTGCTGCCGGGTTGTTTTGAGTGCTGCTGTTCGCATCGCCACTCACACGGATACCACCGAGTCCGTTAGTGAACTCAGTGACCACGTTGTTCTGAATAGTCACACCCGGAGCGAAGCCGAGGCCCCCATTGAAGAAGTCATTCAGTTCCGGAACGTTAATCACGCCCCCGGCCTGAGAACGGGCACTCACACCGCCGTTGGGCCCAGCTGCAACAGATTCACGCTGGCCGGCATCAATGTTGATACCATATTCGGAAGCACTGGATATCGAGTTGGATTCAATCGAAATATGACCCTGCTGACGAGCCAGATTCCGATCGCCCTGCTGACCATTCAGAAAGTCCGAAGGCACCGTAGCTTCCACTTCCCGAATGAGCCGGTCATTGGTGTCGAATTGGGTAGAGATTGTCAGATCGGGTAATTGACCGTTGGGCGGTGCTGCGTATTCCGTTCCACGTCGGATTTCCAACTGATACCCACCCGAGAGAAGCTGAGTAGGCGCACCGAATGTTGGATTCTGGGGCAGGTTGAAGAAGGCCGTTTGATCAGCCTGGGCTCCCGTGACCATTTCCCCTCGCTCTGCGAAACCGATGATGATGTCATCGATATAGAACCCTTCAAAGTCATTGTTCTGTGCCTGCTGATTGCTGAGGATGTTACCTGTATGGTCACCTTGCATTTGATCAATGGAATCATCGCCATCGTTTGGTGTATTATCTGAAGAGAGAGAGGAACTAAACGTTCCAGAAGTCGCGAAATCAAATCGTAATCTCAAATCAGACCGCCCAACAAATTCAGAGAGATCGATGCGGGCTTGTCGCCAGACGCCGGTATTGTCAAACAGCTCCTGAACCTGTTGATTGCCGTTGCCGACCCCCTCTCTTTGAGAGGCTGTGAGGTAGGAAGACAACTCTCCCGCATCTGGATTTGTTGCGGGAGCTAACGTCGAGTTGTTGGTTGCCAATTGGACCCAGTCACCACCAGCACCCAGGGTGCTGTCAAAGATAAAGACCCGCACGGAATCTCTCATTCCACCGGTAATGGAATTCGCGTTCTGAGTCTCCAGAAAATAATTGAAGTAGAGTGTCGGCAGATCTGTTGCTTTATAACCGTCCAGACTGAATGAACCCGACTCCAGGCTGCCACGTGCTCCACCGGCAATGTTATAGTTATCGCCGATATCAGGGTTGCTGGAAAGATCGCGTTGGAAATTGGAATGCCACACGCCATATTGAGCGTTGTCTTTATAATCGATGTAGTCGTTCGTGGATGAATTGTTCTGCAGCCATTCTTCGAATCCAAAGTAGAAGCTGGCCCCCCCCTGCGATTCGCTCTGTTGCAGACCATTGGGGAAAGTGTCGCGGTCATTGCCGCCGACGTCGGTTCGAGTCTGATCAAACGTGTTATTGATTCCGTGTCCGGAATCGTTGTTCCGTCGGAATGTGGGATGCCAGAGATTGAAGTCCAGTGGTGAAAACGCGAGCCCCGTGATACCAGTCTCGCCAACAAACATATGGTCCGCTCCACCCTTGAAGATGTCAACAGTACCTAGCACTGGATCATTGACTGTGGAGAGAATGCTGCCATCGGACGGATCGATACAGTAGAGGTTTCCTGAGTCTGTAATCGCAAACAGGAAATTCCGGAACGCACCATTGTTCAGGTTCTGAGGAGCGGCGGTCAGACCTTGTAATGTACCATCGATCTGGCCTGACAGATCGATGGAAGTGAAGCTATTTACAGTTCGTCGCGTTCCCCCGCTTTGATTGATAGTCACAAACTGGTTCGTATCTGTGACTGCGAATAACTGACTTTGGAGATTTGTTGGTGCATTAACCCCACGGAACGACATGCCGGTAATCTGTCCGACACCGGTAATATCGCCGAGTACCGTGAAGGTGTTGCCCGCATCGTTACCCTGGCTGTTCAAGAGATCCTGACCGGAAGCACCCGTGCTGGGATTGGCCTGATACAATGTGGTAAATCCACCCGGATCATGAACGGCATAAAACAGGTTATAGGTGGCGACATCAGTTCGCTGGAAGGCCAGGGCACCGACGCTGCTGGTGGTGATGTCTACCGGGTCCGGGGTTCCCGTCGTGGGGAGATCGGGGATGCCATCATTCGTGGAAGAGATGGTTGAAGCATTACCCGGATCGAGTTCCCGGAATCGGCCTGCGGTCCCGTTTCGATTTCCGGTGAGACTTTCATAACTGTAGAGCTGCCCGTCGGAGCGGATTGTAATGTCTGAGGTATCATCGTTACTGCCAGTGGAAAGTGCTCCTATGTTAATCGATCGAAGATCACTGGCTGTGACACCTGGCGGCAGCAGGCTATTCAATATACTGGTTGGAATAGTAGAGAGATCGATACCATCAATCTCATCGATAATATAACCATCGTAAGCATCTACGATGCGCAGACGGTTACTCTGCGAAACATAGAGATTCACGTCTTCCAGTGTGAATGCCGTGACGTTGGTCGAGAGAGAAATCTCATCCGAGATATCAAAAATACTGCTGGTGGTGGGGGGGACGACATAAGTCGAGCCGGCAAGCGAATTGCCGGACGTATATCCACTGAAACCGATATGGTCTTCGACAATCCGCTGGACGGAACTGACCGGTTCCAGGCGGATTTGAGAATTCAAGGCGCCAGAGACAAAGGTTGCATTCAGGGCCTGTGGCAGGCGGGCATTGGATGAAATCGCAACATGATAGCGGAATGTGCTGCCGGGAGTTGCAGAAGGCAGCTGCACAGTGCCAATGTAAGGATCCAGTTTCCCGAAGCTCCCCGCAGCCAGATTTTCGGTATCACCGTCGGCCTGGTCATCTTGAATGTCCGAATCGCGGCTGACCAGAATCAGACGTCCCTGATCGTCAAAAACGGAGAGCGTTGTATCGCCACGTGACAAACCATCGGCGTAATCGATGTCAAAGATGGCGGCAAAGGTTTTACCACCGTCGCTACGACCCCCGATGACTTGAACCAGGTCGTAACCCATTTCGAAAGTGTACCAGTCGACATCAGACCCGTTGGACAGGGAACCGGATACCGAAAGCGTATTGCGATCGCTGGTCAGCAGGTTCCCCAGGCCCTGGGCGTTGTCGATTGATTCGTTATTCGCAGTTTTTTCAGAGGATTCACCCAGCAGAGGCGAATGGGCTGGTTGACCAAGTACCTCGACCCCATTAGTGGGGTAGCGGATATCTGCATAACGGACGGTAGAACCAGGTTTCTCATCAACCTGTCTCAAGCGAACCTGTAGCTGGTATTGTCCCGATGTCTGGCCGCCTTCCAGGTTGGCTTCATCGCCGGCGACCGGTTGACTGCGTACCCGGATAAAGAAGGTACCGGTAGCACCAAGCGGGCCTGGTAGCTCAACGCTGAAGCCGGCGTCGTTGATGTTCTGGGAATAAAAATCTCCTAGGAGATATTCATCCTGCAGGAGAGACTGTGCATCCCCACTGAGGGTCAAATCGTCAAACGAGTTGAGTGAGCGAGCCAAAACATTTCCGTAAAGGTCCACCAGTTCGACCATGGTGTCCAGCGCGGAAGAGGTTCGATCAATGTCGATCCAGATACGGGTTCCAGCAGTCCCCGTGAAACTGTAAACATCAACATCGTCCGGAGCGTCAGCACTGATATTACCATGAACGTTAAAGCCCAGTGCGCGATTCTCGTCTCCACTGATTTCATCCGGAGCCAGGGTACCCAGATTCTGGGCGAAGCCGGGGTTGCTGTTGGTATCGACCCCGCCTGTGTAATTGCCTTCGGTTTCAAAACGCTCTACGACGTTCCGATCATTGCTGTAGCGGTCCAGCCGGATGCTGCGCCAGTCTCCCGCGGAAGGGGTGGAGGCATCTCCGTCATTGTTGGTGTCAGTCTGGGGGAGACCGGCGGGAGTGAAACTGGCTCCGGCTGTATCATCTGCCAGCGATGTCAGAATTACAGGGAATCCAGGCTGTCCAATGATCTGGACAGTACCACCGATTCGATCTTCGATGTCAAGTGGTACACCGTCGGCGGTGAAGCCGGCATCAGCGCCGTCCAGTTTGACTACCAGGCCTTCATCAAGGTTACTCTGCAGACGAATGCCGCTGAAGGTATGGTGCTGGAGAACCTGAATCTCGCCTCGCAGGATATGCACGATATCAGTGTCATCCCAGACGGTTTCCGTATCGAGTAGAGCCGCCCGAACTTCCATACCGTTCAGACCGTTGTTTTCCATCCGGTTCAGACGAACCAGGGCACCGTGGTTGTCTGTGTATTGTGTGTACGCTTCACTAAAGCCTGTCGAACGTCCATAATCACCTTTGAATTTGTAATTAAGTGAGTTCGCATCAATGCTGACGACAGTTCCTTCATTATCGCGGAAAATGTTGTCGACAATGATTGGTTGAGCGCCACGCACAAAAATCGTAGCATCATCGTTTGATCCCCGACCATTGCGATTGGATCCTGTCTGTCCGCTGGCGTTGTTTTCCAGAATGCTGTTGGAGATACGGAACTCAGCCTGATGAACTTCGATGGCGTTAAAGTTGGCAAAGCCCCCTTCAATCGGAATCAGACCGCCGGCATTAGTGATCAATGCGTGATCGATGCTACCGGAAGAAGCTGCATTAAAGATGATACCCCCCCAGTTGCCGGGGCCATAAGGCAGGTTCGCCGGGTCTGATGTATCAAAACCGTCATTCGATGTATCAAACGTCGTGCCTGCGCCGTAGCGGTCGTCGCTGAGTGAGGTAAAGATGATCGGGTTGGCTTCAGTACCTTCTGCAATTAACTGAGCACTGCCACGCTCTGCTTCAATACGTGCACCCGACAGTTTGACCACAGTACCCGGATCGATTTTCAGACGTCCATTGATTGTCGGATTGCCACTCTCATCCATCTGTCCCCCGGGGGCTCCATAAATCTGCAGATTTTCAGTGATGACGTGAGTGATTTTGTCATTGAAAATGGCAGGCACATCCAGTTTGTTGATCGTGCTGCCAAAAGGGGTGTTGATGCGAACAAACAGTCCGTTCACCGAGTTGTTTGCGATATGGTTGTCGAAGATCTCCAGACCATGCCGGTCCATGACGAACGAGCCGTTGGTAAATTGACTGTCTTCGAAACTGCGTGGATCGGCGGAGATAGCAGAGTCGGCACTGAAAGTGATTGAGTTCTGCCAGATCGTGGGACGGGCGGACTCAGCATGGATAGCAGAAAAGACCTGCTGAACCGAGTTTACAAACACACTGCCCCCACCATAGCTGATGTTGGCATTGTTGACCGAGTTCAGGAAGATACCCTGATCTTCGAGGCCGGAGTCATCGCGGAATACAATGCCCCCCCAGTCACCGGGGTTGGCACCATCGCTCAGACCATCGTCATCGCCGCCGATCGCATCGTTGCCAAAGGCTGTCAGGTAGACCTGATTTTCAGTCGTCCCCAGAATCTGGAGCGCACCCTGGCTGCGATCATCCTGCAGGTTATTCGATCCCACATCGATATTAGCCCTTTGCAGTTTTATCACTGCACCTTCATCGACCATGACCGTAACATCTTTGGGAATGTTAAATGTCGCTCCATCTTCGAGCGGCTGGAAACTGTCGGTCAAACCAACGAGGTATGCTTCGTTGTCAGCGATCGTACTGATATCACCGTCAACTCCACCATTGCCGACAATGCGGACAATCTTTGCTGTTGCGCTGTTCCCCGCAGCAAGCAGGGCATCGTCGATATTGGCGTAGGGGTTCGACAGGCTACCATCCGCGGGACCTGCTGACTGAGTCGCTTTATCGACGAAGATGGTCTCACCTGACTGGAACCAGAAGTCAAATACACCACCCGGTGTCCCATCGGCGTCTCCATCCAGGGCTACGCCTGTGGAATCCACCATGAAGGTATTCGCCATGGGATCTGGGGTGAAGTTGATGTCCAGCGAGTACAGGCCATCGGTCCGCCCGCCGTAGCCGGAATCAGCTACATTCGGATCGAAATCAATGTTCCCGACGCTGGTGACCGCCAGATAGTAATTACCGGCTTCCAGTTCCAGATCCAGAAACGCATCTTCGCCGAAGAAATCGTCATTCCGGGCGATGATTTCACGGACTCCGGGTGAAGTCTCCCGGTATAGAGTCAGCACGCTGTCCAGAAAACTTTTTGTTGGCAAACGATCGGCAGTGATTTCTGCCGTGAATCGTCCTGCGGTAGCCAATTCAAACTTGTGAAGATCAATATCATTCGCAAGCGGGGGATGAAGGCGGTTGATATGAGTGATGTCAAAATTTGAGGGGAAGATCGGCTCTCCTGTTATGGTTCCACCGACATCACCACCTGAGGACCCCATTACTGAGGGGAGGTCGTAGGAGTGACCCAGGCCCAGTGTATGTCCAATTTCATGAAACGCGGTACCGAACCAGCTCCCCCCATAGGGACTGTCACCCCAGTCGAGCGCACCATTCATAATGGCCATGCCACCCCCGGCGATCCCCCCAACCGCTAATGGTGGAGTGCCTGGATCGAGAACACGGATGTCACCAGTTACAATGGCGGTGCCACTATTCGCGGTTTCCTGAACTTCTATCCCAGTCAGGAAGCTGTAGAGTTCGTAAATCTCGCGAGTACGCTGCTTTTGATTTTCCGTAATCTCGTTATACAGTGGATTACCAAACAAATCACTTCCATAGAAGTCTGGGAAATAAAATTGAATGGTGGGGATATCATTAGGAGTCGAGGGGGTTGTGCCTGTTGCGTTTGATTCAATGTGTTGTTCAATCGTAATTTCGCGATGACCAGGCTCATCATTCCCGCCGGGTAACTGCGGCTGCAACACAGACTGCGGTTCGATCACTCCATTCACCTGGATGGTCTGCGTTCCCAGAACGCCGAGGTCTGCATTTGCATCAGCTTCATCGAAGCTGGAATTCACATCGCCAACAGCTACCACGCTGGCGGCAGTGAAATCGGGCGTATTGGATTCGCCAATTCGTAAATGGTAGGTACCGTCTGCGATATCGGCGGCGAAGGTCAGCGTGGCTTTATTCGTAACAGAATCATAAGTCACACTGTCAGGATTGATGAGTGTATTCGACGATGTATCTATCAACTGATAGAACTGGACGTTTTCTGCAGACGCCTGATCCAGGGTATCTGCATTAAAGTAGACGTCGATCTGATCCTTGGCCTGAGTCAGGCTGCCTGTTCCGCCTCCAGAAACAGGCTGGGGGACAACAGCAACCACTTTCGCACCCAGGTCCAGTTCGAAATCGATGACCTGATCCACGCCGTCCTGAAATGCTTCATCATTCTGATTCAGCAACGGATTTGCGCCGGTGCCCAGAATCGTGATCTGGTAATGATCATCGGGCAATGATTCTACAAAGCGGAGAATCACTTCATTCGGATTTTCGCCAATGCCGATGTAGCCGGGAGTAATGGGAACTTCGTTGCCGTCTGTGAAAGTTCCGTCCAGGCCGCTGCGGACAATCTGAATGGCGCCCAGAGTATCAGGGTTAATCTGTTGGCCGGGTGTGAATTTGAAAGTGAGCTCTGAGGGGGCCTGGTTATAAACCTCTCCATCAGTCAGCGACAGATCGATGTTCGGCTCGATGTTGACGAGCGAGGCACCAGCCAGCAGCGTACGGTCTTCTAACTGTTCCGCTGTGGAGTAAGTACTGACATAACTGCGAAGTTTCTCACGACTTTGTCGTTTTTTTTGACCTCTGCGAAGACAGTTCAGCAAAGAAATTGGTCGGCGAAGATATGACACGAAGAATGGACGGCCCACAACCATAGTTTCAGTCTCTCTAACAAATTGTTACGTGAATCCCAGAAGCGGATTCAAGTCATTATAGAATGGTCAAATTATTATCAGTACTCACTCAAATATTTACAAATTTAGAAGCTAACCTTTTTGATAATGTGGAATTTTCCAATTATCACACAAATGACAAATAAGCTAAAATAGACAATATGAGTAGTCAATATAAATCTACTCAGTTAAATGCTTATCTCTGTAAAAACAGTTTTTCTGGCTTGGGGAATATTCGAACCGGGAACAATAAGGATCTCCGGAATATAAAGTTATAAGTTTAGATATAGTAGTTACATAGAGAGACTGAACCGTTTGGATTTCAGTTCAGTTTTACTGTATATCAATTATCTGAAATGATGAACACTCATTTCCTTAAGATTAATTATTCAGACAATTGGCTTTGGGAGGGACGTTTCGAGTTTTGGAATCTAACTGTCTATGACAATTATTCTGGCAGAAAATATCTCTTTTTTATTGAGACGGGAACACCTTTTAATCTCCGTTTTGATTGACTATGCTGGCTGATCAATGTGGTAAGTTAAAACTATTTAAAGCTTTCTGTAGAGTGTCTGATTCATGCGTAAACCTCTGGTCGTGCTGAATGTTGTTGGGTTGACCCATGAAATGCTGGGAGAACGAACGCCCAACTTGTCTCGCCTCGCCAGGCAAGGGTTTTCGCGTCCCATGGGCACCGTATTACCTGCGGTAACCTGTTCTGCACAATCGACCCTGTTGACCGGCCTGATGCCGCGCGATCATGGCATCGTGGCGAATGGCTGGTATTTCCGCGATCTGGCCGAGGTCATGTTCTGGAAACAGTCGAATAAACTCGTTCAGGGGGAACGGGTCTACGAAGCAGCTAAAAAACGAGCCCCCGATTACACCACAGCAAAAATGTTTTGGTGGTATAACATGTATGCCCCGGTGGAGTGGTCGGTTACGCCGCGCCCCAGTTATCCTGCGGATGGCAGAAAGGTATTCGACTCCTACAGCCAGCCCGCGTCACTCAAGGATGAACTGCAGTCAGATCTGGGTGTTTTTCCCTTACTCCGCTTCTGGGGCCCCGGTGCGGATATCTCCAGTTCCCGCTGGATTGTAGATGCCTCCATCAAAGTGTTTCGGGAGAAGCAACCAGACCTGAACCTGGTTTACCTGCCTCACCTGGACTACAACCTGCAGCGTCTGGGTGTATCAGATCCCGCCATCGATCAGGATATCCGTGACATCGATCACGAAGCGGGACGTCTGATCGACGTCGCTCAAAACGCAGGCGCTGAAGTAGTGGTGCTTTCCGAATATGCCATCACGGATGTTGCTCAGCCGGTGCACATCAACCGCATTTTAAGGGAACACGGCTGGCTTCAGGTCAGACAGGAAGCCCTGGGGTGGGAAACCATGGACTGTGGTGCCTCACCTGCGTTTGCCGTCGCCGATCATCAACTGGCACACGTTTATGTGCAAAAGCCTGAGGATGTAGCACAAGTCAAAGCACTACTCGAAAAAATCGACGGCATCGAGATGGTCCTCGATCGAGGACAACAGGCCGAATTTGGAATCGACCATGAACGTTCGGGTGAACTGGTCGTCGTGGCGGCTCCCGGCAGTTGGTTCACTTACTATTTCTGGCTGGATGATCGGCTCGCCCCTGATTATGCACGGACCGTCGATATTCATCGCAAACCGGGTTACGATCCTGTGGAACTGTTTATCGATCCGGAAATCAAATTCCCCAAACTTCGCCTGGCGCGTCGTCTCGCCAGGAAGAAACTGGGGTTTCGCTACTACATGGATCTGACCAGTCTGGATGCAACGTTGGTAAAGGGGAGTCACGGTCGCCTGCCGACACCGGGACGGGAAGACGCGGAAGCGCCTGTCTTTATCAGCTCTTCCAAGGCCATCGAGCAGGACGAAATCCCCATGACCGCGGTCAAAGATCTGCTGCTCAAGCTCCAGTTCGGGGATTAACTCAGCAACAAAAGGCGACTTGCTTCCTCTTTTCACAGGGGCAAGACGGCTCTGCATAAGTCACCTGCGAAAACTTCGCTGCTATCCTTTCTAAAGTCGCCAGGTTGACAAAAAAGGCATTGACTCAAATCAGCGTTCTGATGATGATTCCGCGGCTGAAGTTCTCTTCAGATCACGTTGACTGAACTGGATTTATCACTTCGTCTGAAACGCGCGATCAATGTCATATCATTTAATCAATACAATTCAAAAATTGGGTCATCCGAAAATCCTCGTCCTGGGAGACCTGATTCTGGACCGCTATACCTGGGGCGATGCCGAACGGATCAGCCAGGAAGCACCGGTGATTCTGTTGCGGGAAGATACCCAGGAAGTCCGCCTGGGCGGAGCCGCCAACGTCGCCAACATGTTGATCGGCCTGGAAGCGGAAGTGACCATGGCCGGGGTGACAGGCACCGATCTGGATGGCGTTGTGATCCGGGAAGCCCTGGAGAAGCGGGGCGTTGATTGCTCGGCCATCATTGCCGATGCGAGTCGACCGACAACGGTCAAGCAGCGCTTCATCGGACGGGCGCAGCAACGTCATCCGCACCAGATTCTACGCGTCGATCGGGAAGTGAATACCCCTCTTGATGCGACTGCTTCCGAACAGTTACTCAACGTAATTCTGCCTTTAATCCCCGAACAACAGGCGATCCTGATCAGCGATTATGCCAAAGGTGTTTGTACTCCGGACGTGCTGGCTTGTGTGATTCAGGCAGCCCGTGAGGCAAATGTGCCCGTGATTGCAGATCCCTGTCCGGGCCGTGATTATCAGATCTACTCGGGTGCCACTGCGATCACCCCGAACCGACTCGAGACATCCCGGGCGGTCGAATTTGAAATTGAAAACGAATCCGATGCCTTTCGTGCTGGCAAACTGCTCTGTGAACAGCTGAACCTGGACTTTGTCTTTGTCACGCTCGACAGTGATGGCATCGCTTTAACACAGGCCAATGGTGCAACAGAACTACTGCCGACCCGGAAACGGGAAGTTTATGACATCACCGGTGCCGGAGATATGGTGCTGGCGACAATCGGTGTCGGCAGTGCCGCTGGAATTGCTCCCGCGGACCTTGCCCGCCTGGCGAATGTGGCCGGCGGTCTGGAAGTCGAACAGATTGGCGTCGTCACAATCAGCCGCGAAGAAATGCTGGCCGACCTGCTCATGGGGGCCCGCGCGACAAGTGAAAAAGTACTCTCACTGGAAGAGCTCAAACGGCATGTTTCGGCCCGGCAGAAACTGGGACAGAAAGTTGTCCTGACCAACGGCTGTTTCGATGTCATGCACGTGGGGCATGTCTCCTACCTGGAACAGGCGGCCGCAGAAGGGGACTGCCTGATCGTCGCACTCAATAGTGATGCGAGCGTACGCTCTCTAAACAAGGCACCGGATCGACCGATCTTCGGACAGGAACATCGTGCATTGATGCTGGCGGCTTTGGAAGGAATCGACTATGTCGTCATCTTCGATGAGTCGACGCCCTGCGAACTGATCAATGAACTCAAACCCGATTTACTCGTCAAAGGTGGCACATACTCGAAAGAGGAAATTGTCGGCTGGGAACTGGTCGAAGCCTACGGCGGGGAAGTCAAAGCACTGGGAATTACCCCGGGCATTTCCACCACACAGATTCTGGGCATTATCCGCGGGGAAGCCGCCGGGCAGCCCGATATCCTGCCTCTCCATCAACCTATCGAGCCTCCGAAACGAAAAGCCGGATGAAAATTGCAGTCTTTCTACCCAACTGGATCGGAGACGCCGTCATGGCGACCTCCGCCTTACGGGCATTGCGTGATGAGTTTCACAACGCGGAAATTACAGCGATTCAGAAGCCATACGTGGCTGAAGTCCTCAATGGGCTCGATCTGGTCGATCACTCCCTGGCCAGCGGCAATGAGAAAAGTCTGAAATCACAGTTCCAGTTGCTGAGTCAACTCAGACGGGAACGCTTCGATCTGGCAGTCTTGTTTCCCAATTCCTTTCGCAGTGCCTGTCTCAGCTTTCTGGCGGGAATCCCCCGACGTGTGGGAATTCAGCGGGATGGACGGGGCTGGCTCTTGACCGATGCGCTTCCGGCCGGGGATCGTCAGGTTCCTCATCCGGCGATCGATGAATACCTGCGGATCGTCGCGCATATCATTGGTGTAGAACAGGCTGATTCAAAACCAGGTTCCGGACTGTCGCGAAAAATGGAACTGGCTGTGACCGATGCTGATCGTCAGCGCTGGTCAAGCTTCTGGAATAAACAGTCAGCGGAGTTTCAACGTCATCCACTGATCTGTCTGAATCCAGGTGGCGCGTTCGGCGCTGCCAAACACTGGCCGGTCGCGAATTTCGCGGAACTCGCAAGCCGCCTGGCCACGGACTTACAGCGTTCGGTGCTGGTGGTCTGTGGACCCGCTGAAAAAGAGGAAGCCCTGCAGATCGTCGCGCAGGCAAAGCATCCCCTGGTGACTTCGCTGGCGGAAGAACCGTTACATCTCGGGCTCACGAAGGCCGCGATTCAACAGGCCGAATTACTGGTGACCACCGATTCCGGTCCCCGTCACTTCGCTGCTCCGTTTGATGTGCCTGTGGTGACGCTGTTCGGTCCCACACATATCATGTGGAGTGAAACGTTTTACGAGCGGGGACAACACCTCCAGCTTGCGATGGACTGCGGTCCCTGTCAGCAGCGGGTCTGTCCCCTGGGGCATCATCGCTGTATGAAAGACTTATCCGCCAATCGGGTCTTTGATGCGGTCGTTTCTCTACTGGAACAACAGCAGACCAAAGCCGCTTAGATACTTCTTAAGCGGCCAGAGAAGCATTCTGAGCAGCCTCTGTCGTGTCTGCTCCCTCTGACTGGCTCATCCGGTTTTCGCGTGCCCGGCTTTCAAAATAGGCCATCTGCCAGGCCATCAACGGGAGAATTCCCAGCGGTAAAATCGCAGGTGACCAGGCAGCAACCGGCAGCAGGACGCGTTCCACTGCACCCATTCCCAGAGGGACGAGTAACAGCCAGGCTGTCAGAGCGAGTCCACGGTAGCAACGTTCCTGCATACTCACGATCAGCGCCCAACTGGCGATGGGGGCGGCCAGCAGAAACGTCAAACGCTCGGTACCAGGACCAACGAGTAGCTGCCAGCAGACCCAGGTGGTCAAGACGCCGGTGAAATACGCTTCTTTCGAGGTGGTGATGCGGGTCAGACGCAAACACCACAACAGCGCCAGTCCGGCCATTCCCAACTGCAGAAGTGTGTAGACTCGATCGTCAATGTAGGTCCCGAAGTTCTCGGCAATCGTGTAAGCATCCCGCAATCCCGCCTGTCTGAGTGTACGATACGGGCCGGTGAGCAGGTCATACCAGTTCTGGTACTGCTGAACGACGACCGGCAAGGGACGTGTTAAAAATGGGGGAAGCACCAGCACTGCACAGGCGGTCGCAAAGCGGGGACCCAGCTGAAACGGAAAGCGAGCCATCAACAGTAACGCCAGCGCAGCCGGCCAGAGCTTGATATGCACGGCGGCAGCCAGAATAAAAGCGGCTCCCCACCAGCGTTCTTTTTTGAGACAGACGACCGCCAGTGCCGCCAGGGCAAAGACGAGGGCATTACTCTGGGCTGACCAGATCGCGCGCGTACAGCCGACCAGACAGAGGATCAGAAACCCCGCTTCCTGCATTCGTGTCCATGAGCCGGGGAAGATTTCCTTAACCAGCAGTCGCAGCGCACAGACCAGCAGTCCGATGTTCAAAGCGGACCAGAGAATCCCCCCGACGGTCGGAGGAAAAACTGCGAATGCTGAGAACGCCACCGCAAATGTGGGGCTATAGCGAAACCCGGTGCTATAGGCTTCATTATCATACAGGTTCCGATCGGCCCACCAGTTGATTGAAGAGTCTGCAAAGCAGGGGTAAACCGATTTCCGTTCGGGTTGAACGATAAATTTCACGCTCACCACAACCCACAATACGGCCCATAAGATCAACGCCCGCTTCAGCCAGATGGCTCCGGAAGTGGCTTCGACCTGGGGAGAATTAAAATAGAGTGGGTTATCGGGCAATTGATTCATGTCAGGCCTGAGGAATCGGTGCCTTACATGCGAAGGCAGGCATGCTAAGACGGGGGAGATCGTGCAGGAAAAACGACGCCCCCGCTTGTATTGCTTTTCGCCAGACAGGGCAAGATCAATCAGCGGTTCCCGCCTGTTCTGTAGAGTGTTTCAGCTGATTTTTGAGCTTTGAAAAGAAATGCCTGCGGTGTTCCCGGGGCAGATTTTCAATCGCCGCACGTATACAGATGACTTGCAGCGAGCGGGGCAGGGGGAGCCCCTCATTGAGCGGCTGAATCGCCAGTCGGTCCAGCATGCAGATCAGCGATTTTTCCAGTGAAGAACAGCGACGGATTCCCACCGGATCGATCAGCCACAGCGCGGGCACACTCTGTCCCGATTCACCCGGCTTGAGAACGATGTTTTCCAGCTTGAGGTCCCGATGCCGCAGTTGAGCATCAGCCAGGCGACGTACAATCGTCCCCAGTTCCCGTGCGATGGGATACAGTTCTGACTTGGATTCCGGGGCGACTGTTTTGAAGAGTTCGTAAACCGTCGTCCCCTCAATATAAGGCATTTCCAGCTGGTAAAACGGGCCGGACCGATACAGGGGTGTCGCCGGCTGAGGAGTGTTGACCCCTGCCTGCAGCAGTTGCCAGGCACCCGTCACCTGGCGTTGCGGCTGTGACTGACCAAAGAGTGACTTCCAGCGGAGCTTCCAGTCGAGGGGCCAGCGTTTGACTGTGGTCAATCCACGTCCCTGAATATCGAGCAGCCACACGGAACGTAAGTCTTCTTCTTTGAGGCAGCGAATGGTTGTATAGGGAACGCTGTCATCAAATAAGGAAAAGTGCTGTGGTGCTGCGGGAGGGGATTCAGACAATTTTACCCTGGCATCTCATGAATTCGATGATTGCCCTTTTCCAGATCACAGTTTCCTGCCAAACTCATGGCAAGCTTTCAGGAAAAGGCATAATTGATCATAATAGTATTCACATCGATCAGGATTCCTCTTTTAACAGGATCGCGCGCGGTTGACAATCTTGATGTTTGTTCGACCTTCCTGTGAAACATAGACCATTCTTACTGAAGTTTAAAAGCCAGCTTTATGTCGTTATCGGTTATCGTCATTGTTAAAAACGAAGAATCTACGATTCGCGAGTGCCTGGCGTCGGTTGCCTGGGCAGATGAAATCATCGTCCTGGATTCCGGCAGTAGCGACCAGACGGTGGCCATCTGCAAGGAATACACAGAGCACGTTTACGAAACCGACTGGCCTGGCTTTGGACCTCAGAAAAACCGCGCACTCGAGTACGCCTCGAATGAGTGGGTCCTGTCGATCGATGCTGACGAACGAATCTCTTACGACCTGCAGACCGAAATCAAACGCGTCATCCAGATGCCCAAACGCTACGATGCCTATTCCATGCCCCGCCGATCCAACTACTGCGGGCGGTACATGAAGCATAGTGGCTGGTGGCCCGATCATGTGGTGCGCCTCTTCCGTCGGGGCAAAGCCGAATTCAGTGACGACCTGGTCCACGAGCGGATTGTCGTGCAGGGCAAAGTAGGCAAACTCAAGGAACCCATCATTCACGAATCTCTGCTCACGCTGGAACAGATTCTGAATACGATGAATTCCTATTCCACCGCGGGTGCAAAAATGATGGCGGAAGAACAGCAGCAGGCCAGCCTGTGCAAGGCCATCTGTCACGGCACGTGGACCTTTATCCGCACCTACTTTCTGCGGGCCGGTTTTCTGGACGGGAAAGAAGGTTTCATGCTGGCGATATCCAACGCGGAAGGCACCTACTATCGGTACCTGAAGCTGATGGTTCTCAACCGGGAAAAACAGGAAGAACTCTGAAATTCCATGGCCGGACTTGCTGTCGTCATCACCACCTACAACTGGCCCACTGCCCTGGAAGCAGTGCTGGCAGGTTATCTGAGTCAGCAGCGTGCGCCGGATGAACTGCTCATTGCCGACGACGGTTCCCGGGACGAAACCCGGACGGTCATCGAAGCATTCCAGGCGACAGCGCCGTTCACCGTCAAACACATCTGGCACCCCGATGAAGGCTTCCGCGCAGGAGCAATTCGGAATCGGGCCATCGAAGCTGCCGAGGCCGACTATATCGTCTTCACGGACGGGGACTGCATACCCGCTCCCTGGTTCCTGGCCCAACATGAACAACACGCGGAAGCCGGCTGGTTCCTGTCGGGAAACCGGGTGCTGCTGTCAGAGTCATTTTCAAAACGGGTACTCGAAGAGAATCTGCCCGTGGAAGTCTGGACCTGGGCGCAGTGGTTCGCCGCTCGACGCGAGGGAAGTATCAACCGTCTGTTGCCTTTGTGCCGTCTGCCCCTGGGACGACATTACCGCCACCGGACTGCCCGGCAGTGGGAAGGTGCCAAGACCTGTAATCTCTCCGCCTGGAAGGTAGATCTGCTCGCCGTGAATGGCTTCGATGAAGACTACACCGGCTGGGGCATGGAAGATTCAGACCTCGTCCTGCGTCTGATTCGTAACGGAGTGTTTCACAAAGATGCCCGTTTTGCAGCCCCTGTATTTCACCTCTGGCACCCGGAGAATTCGCGGGATCAACTGGAAGAAAATCAGCGGCGACTCAAGCAGTTGATCGAGACCGATCGCATTCAGGCTCGCATCGGGATTGCCCAGGCACGAACTGCCTGAACCCGAAGCGCGTCTGCGACGTTACTGCTTTTCTTTGCGAAAGATTTCGACGAAGAAGGCACCCCGTGAGACGCCATTCCCTTCATCCAGCCAGGTCTGCAACTTCCTCTGTCCCTTCATCAGGTCCAGGGTGAAGGTCGTGGAGAGATCGCCTTCATCGACGTCCTGCTGCTGTTTCTGATCGCCAATCTGGATCCGGGCAACACCCTTTTTCAGTGGATGATGGGCCGATTCCGGTCGGCATCGCAGGGTGATTTCATACGTGCCCGGTGCTTCTACATTCACAATCCAGAAGCCGTTGGCGATCGGGTTCTTCGCGATCTGCTGATGATTCCAGGGAACCTGCTGAATCGGGGCGTGCCAGTCGTGACAGGTCAGGTGGGCAGGGTTCTCAAACCGGGAACCGACGCCGATCGCCACATATTCAGTGAAGCGGGGCTTCAGGCTCTCCCACCACTTTTCGTATTCCGCAGACAGATACTTCACCACGCCGGGAAATTCGGACGCAATATTCTTGGTCTGACCGGGATCGTGTTGAATGTCATACAGCTCCGTCTGGTTTACCAGTCGCCAGCGTTCGGTCATCACCGAGGATTTCCGCCACTTCTCCGGCGTCTCAATCCGCTGTGAGTGGACGATCAAAGTCCGATTACGTAACGCGTCTTTCTTCCCCTTGAGGATGGGCACCAGGCTGGTGCCGTCCAGCTTGAGTTCGCTGGAAATCGTCAGGTGACAGAGTTCTGCCAGTGTGGGCAGGATGTCGATATGAGCCGAGAGTTGTGTGATATCCCGCCCCCCGTCCAGTTTGCCGGCCGGCCAGCGAATGTAACAGGGAACGCGATGTCCGCCGTCGTATTCTGAACCCTTCGTACCCCGCATGCCTGCGTTAAAACCGGGCCACGATTCCAGTACGATCGGTTTGCCTTTGGAAAGTCGTCGCTGCTGTTTCTTGGAAAGGTCTTCCGGCTGGGGACGTTTAAAACCGGCTGCGGTTCCGTTATCGGTCATGAAGATCAGGATCGTGTTCTCATCGAGTCCCCAATCTTTGAGACGTCGTTCCAGCAGTCCCATGTTTTCATCGATGTTGGTGATCATGCCGTAAAAGGCGGCCATCTGCTTTGATACCCCTTTACGCTCGTAAGGATCGCTGTACTTGGGATCAACCAGGTACGGACTGTGAGGGGCATTGGTTGAGATATAAGCAAAGAACGGTTCCGACTTGTTCATCTCGATGAAGTTCAGCGCTTCCTGGAACCAGATGTCCGTGCAATAGCCTTTGAACTTTTCCGGCTTGCCGTTCCGCAGATAGGTGTCGTCGAAGTAATCGTTCTGCCAGTAGTCCGGGGTCTGTGTGACTCCCCCACCACCATGCTGCACGACGGTTTCAAATCCCTGGTCCTGGGGACGCAGCGGATAATTGTCGCCCAGGTGCCATTTCCCGAACATGCCGGTCTTGTAGCCGTTACTCTGCATCACTTCAGCCAGGGTAACCTCGTTGGTATTCATCAGCGAGCGACCCATGATCGTATGCCAGACGCCGGTCCGCGTGGAGTAATGTCCGGTCATCAAAGCAGAGCGGGTCGGCGCACAGGTCGGGTCGACATGGAAGTTGGTCAGACGCAGACTCTGGCGATACAGTTGATCCAGGTTCGGCGTCTGGATCATCTTGTTCCCATGCGCGGCGATATCCCCGTATCCCTGATCATCTGTGATGACCAGAATAACGTTCGGCTTTCTGGTATTGGTACTGTCAGCGCGACAGTCGGTGAAGGTGACCAGTAGCAGCAGGGTGCAGGTCACAAGCTGAAAAATCGCTCGCATAGGGTGCTCGTTGAGGTCTCTCTGTTCGGAAAGTCATTCAGATATAAATCGATTTAGTGCGAATAGCCCGCTCCCATTTTAACTGGCACCGTGAGAGATGGGTAGCAATATTTTAACATGTCTTAGATTTCAACTCCCGTTAGAGGGTTTATGTTGGTTGTACTGTCCCGATTCCCGCCGGGAAGGCCAAAAAGGACGCCGGGCGATCATTTCCTTTTGATTCCCCAGTTCGCTATGATGGGCCGGAATTAAATCAAAGAACCTGAAAGGTCTACGGCCGGGAGCGTCCGCCGGGTCGGTTTGATATCAATATTCTCTGATGACTGAAAAGAGCTATGGAAGCTGGTATTGTTGGCCTGCCGAATGTAGGTAAATCAACGTTATTCAACGCCTTAACGGCGGCGGGGATCGCAAGCGAGAACTATCCCTTCTGTACGATTGAACCCAACGTGGGGATCGTCAATGTCCCCGATCCGCGGCTGGATATCATTCATAAATACATTACCACCGACAAAGTCATCCCCGCCATTCTCAGGCTGGTCGACATTGCCGGTATCGTCCGGGGGGCCTCCGAAGGCGAAGGGTTGGGAAATAAGTTCCTCTCTCATATTCGCAACGTAGATGCCATTCTGCACGTGGTCCGTTGTTTCGAGAACAGCGACGTGATCCACGTCGAAGGCAAGGTCGACCCGATCAGCGACATCGAAACCATCGATATGGAACTGATGCTGGCTGACATGCAGACGGTCGACTCGGCGAAAGATAAGGCTGCCAAGACTGCCCGCTCCGGGAATGCCGAAGCCAAAATGCGGCTGGCCGTCCTGGAAACCTGCGCAGAACGACTGGCGGAAGAAAAACCGCTCCGCGGGCTGTCCTTCGATGATCCGGAAAAACGGAAAATATTCAAAGGCTATCAGTTCCTCACCGCCAAGCCGGTGCTCTATCTGGCGAACGTGGATGAGGACGACCTCCAGGGCGAAAGTGAACTCGTACAGCGGGTACGGGCACGAGCCGAAGAAGAGGGAGGCGAAGTCGTCGTGGTCTGTGGTCGCCTCGAAGCCGAAATCGCGGAACTCGACGAAGCTGACCGCAACGAAATGCTCGAGAGCGTCGGCCTGGAAGAACCGGCACTGGCCGCAGTCGCACGTGCTGCCTACCATACACTGGGACTGCAGAGCTATTTCACTGCCGGGAAAATTGAAATCCGCGCCTGGACAATTCCCATCGGCGCGACCGGACCCCAGGCAGCCGGCGTCATTCACTCGGACTTCGAACGCGGATTCATCCGGGCGGAAATCTTCTCGGTGGCTGACCTCGAACAGTACCAGTCGGAAAAAGCGATCCGTGAAGCCGGTAAGCTTCGCGTGGAAGGCAAAGAATATGTGATGCAGGATGGCGACATCTGTCACTTCCTGTTTAACGTCTAAATTTCCAGGGATTCGTCTCGTCCGGACGGAGGAATCTCTGTGCTGCGGTGACGAAATCCTGTGAAATCAGAGAACTCCCGTTGCGGTCGACTTGTCCTGTTACAGGTTCCGGTCAGGATTACCGCGGGTGAAGACAGGGACGTACACAATTGAAACGCTAACATTCGAGAAGAAGTATCATGAGTCTCTTTCGACCACAGGTTCAGCAGATGGAAGGTTACACTCCCGGGGAACAGCCCCAGGAGTCCGGCTGGGTCAAACTGAACACCAACGAAAACGCTTATCCTCCCTCGCCACGCGTCCTCGAGGCAGTGCAGCAGACACTGTCAGGTCGGTTGAATATTTATCCCGATCCGCTGGCAACCGAGTTTCGTAAAGTCGCTGCAGAACTGTTCGACGTCGATCCCGACTGGATCCTGCCCGGCAACGGGAGCGATGAAGTTCTGACGATCCTGATGCGAACCTTTGTCGATGCCGGCGAACTGGTATCGGCTCCCTATCCCAGCTACACACTGTATGAAACGCTGGCTGAGATCCAGGGTGCCCGCTTTCAGAAGATTCAACTCAATCCCGACTGGAGCTGGCCCGACGCCGCACAGAATCAAATCGGCGAGAGTAAGATTCTGTTCGTTCCCAACCCGAATGCCCCGTCGGGCAATCGCTGGTCCGACCAGCAACTGCTCTCACTGATTCCTGCCCGCGGAGTGCTCGTCCTCGACGAAGCCTACGGCGATTTCTGTGATCAGCCGCACCGGGGAGAACTGCTCAAATCGGAGCAGGGCGAGAAGCTGATCGTAACCCGCACTCTAAGTAAGTCTTACAGTCTGGCAGGCATCCGTTTTGGCTTCGCCGTCGCGCACCCCGACCTGATCGGTGGCATGCGGAAAGTCAAAGACAGTTACAACTGTAACACCCTCTCCCTGGCTGCAGCGACCGCAGCCCTCAAGGATCAGGAGTGGATGCAGGAGAATACCGCGAAGATTCGCACCACCCGCCGCTACCTCGTCGAACAACTCCGCAAGCTGGGCTTTGAAGCGGTGGACAGCCAGACGAACTTTGTCTGGTGCACACACGCCGACAAACAGCACGAACGGCGTTACCAGGAACTCAAGCAGCGGAAGATTCTCGTGCGTTACATGAAGTTTTCTCTGACGGAGGGAACTTTGGACGGCTTGCGGATCACCGTCGGCACCGATGCCGAGATTCAACACGTGCTGGATGCACTGCAGCAGATCGGCTGAGCGACTGTTAAAACAGGCACAGCTTTACTTTCACTGAGGTGCGGTTAAAACGGTTATGCATTTCCCGCCGTTCCCCCACCGGGGAATTCGCGGCAGGCAGGCCTGTCTCTCTGAAGCATTTTGGTGAATCGTCTGCCACACGGTAAACTTTGATAAACGACCCACTTAATCCCTTTAGACATGAACTGACAGAGATGAGCCGCAAAGCATCGATCAAACGTGAAACAGCCGAAACCCAGATTGAACTCACCCTGGAACTGGATGGTACCGGCCAGTCCGATATCCAGACCGGCGTCGGTTTCTTCGACCACATGCTGACCCTGCTGGCCCGCCACGCTTTGTTCGATCTGACAATCAAAGCGAACGGCGATCTGGAAGTCGACTATCATCACACCGTCGAGGATGTCGGGATCTGTCTGGGCAAAGCACTCTGTCAGGCACTCGGCGACAAGCAGGGCATCACCCGTTACGGCTCACTGACGATTCCCATGGAAGAGACCCTGGTCACCGCGGCCCTCGACTTGAGTGGGCGTCCCTGGTTTGTTTTTCAGGTTGAGTTTCCCACCGAAAAAATCGGGCAGTTCGATACCGAACTCGTCCGCGAATTCTGGCAGGCGTTCTCTTCCAACGGTCTGCTCAACCTGCATCACGTTGTGCATCATGGTGCGAACAGCCATCACATTTCGGAAGGCATTTTCAAAGGCACCGCGCGAGCACTGCGGCAAGCAGTCAGCATTGATCCGCGTCAACAGGGAGTACCTTCTTCCAAAGGTGTACTCTAAAAGCATCGCCGTTTTTTCATTCCGACACACCAGCTTTTCGGGAACGATTTCATAAGTCGTTCCCGTTTCGTTTGGGAGGGTGAATGTCAATCTTCGGTAAGATGGTGTAGCGGAAAAAAGCGAATTTTTTTTTCACATGGTTTTTCTTCTCATCTTTGTTGACTCTCTGTGAAGAAAAGTTAATCTGAGAATTAGCACCCGACAACTGATGTAATTCATTCTGATTTCTGCTGAAATCAAAACACAATTACTGATTGGGGATGCTTTAGAAAAACGATAAACAATAAGCCATTCCGAATGAGACTGTCTTCAGTCGATACCTTTTTTTGATACTTGAACCCACTAAGATTTTTCTGCTTTAAGAATTACTCTTAACCAGGTTGAGGTGTTACTTCACTCATCGTACTTCTGTTTCGCTTTCGTGTGTTTCAGGTCCACGGACCTTCATAACTGCGGTCGCGTTCTAGACATTGATGAGTGTTTGCAAAGGTCAGACAGACAGGTTTGACTTCGGGGAGGCCAATGTGATTCAACAGGGAAACTCCCGAAAAAGAGACCGCTTGTGCCAATACGGATGGCGACTTGGGTTATTTTGACTGCCGAAAAATATGGCCAGATGTGTCAGCGGCAGCCTAGGACTTAATGGCTCTGTACGGATTTTGAGTAAGTTGGTTGGTAGTCAAATCTATTGTGATTGAAGCTCACAATTTTTCATTTCGGGAGTTTCCTTTTTCTTTTGCTCAGGCTGCGGCCTGATCTCCCGACGCCACTTCGTAAAGCAGGGCGTTCTTCTCTTTACCGACCAGGTTGATCGCACCCGTGTTTCGCAGGCAGTATGCCATCTTCTGCGCCAGCCACCGCTGAATGCCCGCTGCTTTCGCCAGATCCTTAGTATGGAAGGGGCTGGGCAGTTTACCGGGTATCAGATTCAACAGGTCGCCCGCCGTATTCAATTCGATCTGTTCTTCAACCGAACGCAACACGCGATCTTCGATCCGGTAATCTTTGCCGCGAAAGCGACGTGGCTTTTTCGCGATGCGGTGTTCTTCCTGAATCGTGAGCGCGACTTCCAGTGTCAGCCGTGGATGCGGAAACACATTCGTGAAATGCACCAGGTCTTCAAACAGGTCAAACACCGAACCCCGCCGCGGGCTGAACCGGGCCGAGATGGTCTCGCCGTTCTTTTTCTTGCGCTTGACCAGGTACTTGCGGACGGCAATTGGTTTGACCACATGCACGTCGTAATCTTCCAGCAGACAGCGTACCTTATCCCGAATCGCACCCAGTGAACCGTGCTGAATCTCAATCAGCCGATCGCCGTCGATGGCATCAATGCGGTAATCGCCCAGCGTGACTTCTTCGCACTCCGCATTGGGAGCGTAATACGATTTCAATTGACGATGCAGGGAGGTTTCCATACCAGTTGCATGTTCTGGAGAGTTGGGATTGTCTGTACAGGAAGTGTGTTCGGGGCCGTAATGTTATGGCAGATATCAAATTGTGTCTATAGGAATCATTTCCCATAAAAAAGGCCGCTGATCGACAGTGATCAGCGGCCTGAAGTTTTATTAAAGTCGAAATCGACCGGATATCAGGAATCGATAATGCTCAGACGTCCGGTGCTGTCACCAAAGGCGGTCACGTCTGTGCCCATCCGATCCAGCATCGAGAGATACAGGTTCGCCAGCGGCGTTTCGGTTTTGACCTGATGATGGAAGCCGGTCTTAATCGTTCCGCCCCCTTTACCTGCCAGAATGATCGGCAGATCGTGGTGCGTGTGCCGGTTTCCGTCACCGATGGCACTACCGTAGCAGATCATCGAGTTGTCCAGCAGGTTGCTGTTCCCTTCCGGAGTTGCTTTCAGACGCTTCAGGAAGTAACCAAACTGCGAAATCAGATATTCATCGATCTTCTGAATATCGGCGATCTTCTTCTCATCGTTGCGATGGTGCGACAGTGCATGGTGACCGGAGTTGACACCCACCATCGGATACGTCCGGTTACTGCCGGCATTCCCCACCATGAATGTGGCGATGCGGGTGGAATCGGTCTGGAACGCCAGCAACAGGATGTCGTACATCAGGCGGGCATGCTCCTGCAGTTCAGTGGGGATTCCATCCGGCAGCCGCATTTCGGGCGGTTTGATCTTTTCATGCTGCGTGCTGCGTTCAATCCGCTGTTCGATTTCACGCACGCTGGTGAAGTACTCGTCAATCTTCCGCTTGTCGTTTTTGCCCAGCTGTTTCTTCAACTGATCAGCGTCGTGCTTGACGAGGTCCAGAATACTCTGACGATCCTTCAGGTGACGGGCACGTTCTTTTTCCCGCTCGGCACCACCGCCAAACAGACGTTCGAACGCCAGCTTGGGCACGATCTCTTTCGAGGTCGGCGTAGAAGGCGAACGCCAGGAGACGTTGGACGAGTAAGCACAGCTGTAACCTGAGTCGCACTGGCCGGCGTTACGACCGCGCGTCAGTCCCAGCTCCAGTGAAGGCAGGCGGGTCTTATGACCTACCTGCTGAGCGGCGACCTGGTCGACCGAGATACCGGCTTTGATGTCGGCACCACTGGTCTTGGTCGGGTGCACGCTGGTCAGGTAAACCGAGGCACAACGGGCATGGTCACCGGGGCCATCACCCAGGGAACGGGCATTGATCTGGGCCAGCCCGGAAATCACATTGATGTCCGATTTCAGATCGGCCAGCGGCTTCAGTGACTGGGGCATTTCGTAACCCGATCCGGTTGATGTGGGGAACCAGGATGGTCCGATCACACCATTCGGGAAGAAGATGAACGCGGTTCTCACCGGTGGTTTTCCCGCAGCGGTGGCGGCTGACAGAATGCCGGGCTGAGGCTGCATGATATCCAGCAGCGGCAGCGACAGTGTCGTTCCGAGACCTTTCAGGAATGTACGGCGTTGTAGAAGATTTGTCATTTTCGAGAACCTTTCTCACGTTTCAGGAAGGGATCGCTGAGAACAATTTCGGTGACGAGCTCCGAAAAACGATACCCTTTGGCGGTAAAATTCGCGGTGATCGCATCGATGGCACATTTATCGTAATACTCGGTGCCTCGACCGATCGCGTACGTCAACATCTTCTCTGTTAAAGATCGGCAGAATCCGTCTTTCTGCTGTTCCAGAATCCCGATTAATTCTACGGGGCTCTCAAATGTCTGACCATCGGGTAATTTACCCGAGGCATCGATTTTATGCTTACCTTCTTTAGTGCGCCAGCGGCCGACTGCATCGAAGTTTTCAAAGCCCAGGCCTAATGGATCCATCTGATCGTGACAGGACGCACAGCCGGGAATCTTGCGGTGCAGCGCCAGCTGTTCACGCAGACTCATATTCTTTTTGCCCTCGGTCGCTTCTTCCAGTTCAGGTACATTCGGCGGAGGTGTTGGAGGCGGGGTGCCCAGAATATTTTCCATAATCCATTTACCCCGTTTAACCGGAGAAGTTCGCCCCGGGTTTGAAGTCAGCGTCAGAATACTGGCCTGGGTTATCAGACCGGCCCGCCGGGATTTGTCCAGACTGACCTTCTGAAACTTTTCCCCTTTCACTTTGTCATTACCGTAAAACTTCGCCAGGTTTTCATTCATGAAGGTGTAGTCAGCGTTGATGAATTCCACCACGCTGCGGTCTTCACGCATGATGTAAGCGAAGAACTCTTCAGTCTCTTGACGCATGTCTGCTTTGAGTTGCGAGTTGAAGCCCCGGAATTTCCGGGGATCGGGATTCAGTTCATCCAGATTTCGCAGGTTCAACCACTGACCAGCGAAGTTTTCCACAAACGCTTTCGATTTGGGATCGGCCAGCATGCGCTTGATTTCCATACGCAGCGTGCGGGAATCATCCAGTCGTCCCTGTCCGGCCAGGCTGAACAGTCGCTCGTCGGGCATGGTGCTCCACAGGAAGTAAGACAGCCGTGAAGCCAGCTCGTATTGAGCCACATTCTCGATGCTGTACGATTCATCTTCTGAATCCTGCAGTCCCTCAATGCGGAAAAGGAAGTGGGGGGACACCAGAACCGCCTGGATACCAACCTGCACACCCTGCTCAAACGTCCGACCCGATTCTACAGTCGCGTTGACCAGTTCCACGATCGGCTTCATCTCGTTTCGAGAGACAGGGCGACGGAAGGCTTTCTCCATGAACGGTTTGAAAATCCGCTCGGCACAGTAACGTTCTGAACGGCCATTCTCCGGCGTGCAGGTGATGATCTGATGATGCGAAGCAGGCACGTTATCGGGCAGTTTACCCATCGGTCCCCGCACCGCGACTTCATTCACATACAGGTTCCGGTCCCGCTTGTTGGCTGGGCCATCGGGATCGTAAAAATCATTGAGGAACGAGATTTCCAGTTCATGTTTTCCCTTGGGCAGCTTGATTGCCTTGGGCGGCATGTACTTCTCGGGAGAATTCCGGTCCGCAGCCACTTCAAACGTTTTCAGCGGCTTACCGTCCAGTTTGACTTCCATCTTGGCGGCTTCATCTCCGGCTGGTGTCGAACCGGCAATGATGCGGATTTCGTATTCGCCATCCTGTTTCAGATTCACAGGCGCCTTCAAAGTGCCCCGCGAATGGAACCCGGCGCCACTCTTACGAACCGTGACAGCCCCTTCCTTTTTAAACTGTTTGTCCGAGATTTTATTCCAGGGATAGCTGTCCGGCGTATTCGCGAAGATTGCTTTCTCGGAGATCTGCTCAGCCGCATCGAGATATTTTTCCATCAACAGCGGCGGCAGTGAGAGGACGTCGCCAATGTTATCAAATCCGTAGCCAACGTCGTCCGAGGGAAAGTTTTCGGCAGGTGAGAAATCCACGCCGACCAGATCGCGGATTGTATTGTTGTATTCATTGCGGTTCAGACGTCGAATCGTCACACGACCGGGGTTGATATCGCCCGAACAGTCAACGCCGTACAACGCGTCGTCAAACCAGGCGAGAACATCTTCGCGTTCCTGGTCAGTCGGCAGCTCACCGGCATCCTTGGGAGGCATCGATTGAATCTGAATTCGCTGGACGATCTTTTCCCACTCTTCACGCTTCTCAAGAATACTGGTACGCGTGGTGAACTTCTCCAGCGCCAGCCCGGCTTCTGATCCCTGACCCGTGTGACAGTCCAGGCAGTACTTGCTGATGAACTGTTTGACTTTCGTGTTAAACAGTTTTTCCGACTTCTCGACACTCGACACTTCGGCCTGCGCCGTGTTGACAGACAAAACGCACAACAGACCACAGACAGCGAAACAGATTTCTCGCAGAGAGCAGGGGAGGGGAATTCGAGTTAACGTGGGCAACAATCGCATTCAATTAAAACCTTCAGGCGGGAAAACTCAGACGTTGATCAAACAGATCGCTCCAGATCGAAGGCAAGGAGCACTGCGTCAGCACACGATCAGTCTGAGGGAGGATATAAGTTGGCAGGAATCTCTACATATAGCGTAACCTGCCGAGAGACCATTTTGCAAGATCAGTCCTCGTCAGATCTCCTGCTGACAGGCGATTTTATCATCTTCAAATCACCTGTTATCTATTGTACTCATCGACACCCTGATGCGTTTCAATATTTTTGGTTCTTAAGTTATTCATGGTAACTTAACGAAACCGGTGATCATGGTCCTGCTGGTCGTTGACAGGCGGTTCTGCTCCCTGCATTCTAGGTTATTCCAGTCCACTGCACCGGCAGTCACTTTTCCTGAAAAAAATAGCCTGAGAAAGCATTCTGGTACTGAACTGATGAATCTGCGCGCGATCATTAGAGTAAGTGTCCTGTCCAGGTCGATCCTCTGCTGCCTGCTTCTTTTAATGAGCGGGTGTGCTGCGGAATCAATTGAAGATTATCCCGATCGACCCATCACCGTCATCTGCCCCTGGTCAGTCGGAGGTGCCACCGATCGCACTTCAAGACAACTGGCGGTCTTCCTTGAGCAGGAACTCAAAGTTCCCGTCAACGTCATCAATGCCACCGGCGGACGCGGCGTAACCGGACACAGTCGCGGCCTCAACGCCCGTCCCGACGGTTATACGCTAGCCATCATTACCGGCGAACTCAACATGCTGCACTGGCAGGATCTGACTTCGTTGACCTGGCACGATGCAGAACCCATCATGTCGTTCGTCGATGGGGCAGGGGCCGTGTTCGTCAAACAGGATTCTCAATTCAAAACCATCAAGGAACTCCGCGACTTTGTGGAACAGAATCCCGGCAAGCTGACAGCAACCGGAACCGCAGCCGGGGGGATCTGGCATCTGGCACTGGCAGGCTGGCTCGACTTCTGTGGACTCAACGCCAGCGATATCAAATGGATTCCCATGAACGGTGCCGGTCCCTCCTTGCAGGAACTGGCCAGTGGTGGTGTCGATCTTGTCTGCTGCAGTCTGCCCGAAGCTAAGACCTTATATGAGTCCGGCCAGGTCCGCTGTCTGGGAGTCATGGCCGAAGAGCCACTGGCAGAATTTCCGGATGTTCCCACCTTTGCCTCTCAGGGCATGGACTGGAACATCTCCGGCTGGAACGGGCTGGCGGTACCCCAAGGGACGCCCGCACCCATTGTCGAGAAGATCTCCACCGCGGTCAAAAAAATCACCGACGGCGAAATTACCGTGCAGGGCAAAACTTTTCCCGAATCAATGCGGGACGCTGGTCTGAGTACCCGCTACCGCGCCAATGACGAATTCGCTGTCTTCCTGGAAGAAAACGACGAAACGCTGGGCAAGCTGCTGACCAGCGATGCCTTTAAGAAGATGTCTTCCCGGGGGACGGGGCCGCTGGTCTTTCCCGGACTTTTGGCGATTGCCATGTGTGTCATTCTCGGTTGCCTGGCCGTTCAGAAGAAAGTTCACGCACTGGCCCCTGATGTCTCCAAGGATACCGTCACGTCACAGGGCATCGTCAATACCGCGCTGGTGCTGCTGGGGATCGTGGCTTATCAATTGTTCGCCGAACAACTGGGCTTCCTGCTGACAGCGGGGGCCATTATGTTCCTGCTGCTCTGGAAACTGGGAACCCGCTGGTGGATCAGTGCCCTGATCACAGTCTGCCTGATTCCCGGCATCTATACCCTGTTTGCCAACCTGCTTCGCGTTCCGCTGCCACGCGGTGTCCTGGGCTGGTAACGCTGCTACATATCGTTTTGAATTCTGTCTCCTTCTCTGGCGCTCTGAAGAAACATCATGGAATCGACATTCATTACCGCGATACAGAATATAGCGACTCCCGAAGTCCTGCTGGTGATCTTCCTCTCAGCCGTCTATGGTCTGTTTGTGGGATCCATTCCGGGACTGACGGCGACCATGGCCGTCGCGCTGCTGATCCCGCTGACGTTCTATCTGGATAACCTCAGCGCCATCGCCGCGATTGTGACGCTCGAGGCCTGCAGCATCTTCGCCGGAGACATACCCACCACGCTGGTCCGCATACCGGGGACCCCCTCTTCAGCCGCTTATACTGACGACGCCTATGCGCTCACCCGCCGCGGACTGCATGAGACTTCGCTCGGCGTCTCACTGGTATTCAGCGTATTCGGCGGCCTGTTCGGGGCACTCGTGCTGATCTTCGCGGCCCCGCAGCTGGCGAAAATCGCGTTTCAGTTTACCACCTACGAATACTTCTGGCTTTACGTACTCGGCTTGAGCTGTGCCGCCATTGTCTCGACCGGCTCCCGCCTCAAAGGCGCACTGGCGCTGATGATCGGCCTGATGTTCGCGACCGTCGGCTTGAGTGAAGTTCACAGCGTGCCTCGCTTCACCTTCGGCTTCGATGAACTCTTTACCGGCATCAACTTCATCCCCGCGATGATCGGTCTGTTCGGTCTCTCGGAAGTCTTCCGCAATACGCTGACCTCAAAGACCGACGAAGCTGCAGAAAAACTGCAGTCAGCAGTCAAAGAAGAAGATGACCATTCACTGCTCAGACATTTGAAGCCGGTCTTCGGCGGCGTGCTGCCCCAGTTCTGGAAGCGAAAATTCAGCTGGCTCCGTTCGAGCTGCATCGGCTCTACCATCGGCATGATTCCCGGCGCGGGAGCCGACATCGCTGCCTGGATTTCGTACGCGGTCTCCAAAAAGTTCTCGAATACACCCGAGGAGTACGGCAAAGGTTCCCTCGACGCCGTCGGCGATGCCACCAGTGCAAACAACTCGGCACTCGCCGGTGCCTGGATTCCCGCCCTGGTACTGGGCATCCCCGGCGACTCGGTGACCGCGATTGTGATCGGCGTGCTGCTCATGAAGAACATCACCCCTGGTCCGGAGATCTTTCAGAACACCGAACAACTGGTGCTCGTGCATGGCATCTATCTCACGTTTATCATCGCCAACCTGTTGCTGATTCCGCTCGGCTTCCTGGCGATTCGCAGTGGTTCACAACTGGTCCGCATCCCCCGCCGCATTCTGATGCCGATGATTCTGATGTTCTGCGTTGTCGGTGCCTACTCGATCAATGGCAGTTACTTCGATGTCTGGGTCATGCTCGGCATGGGCATGCTGGGGTTTGTGCTCGAAGTCTTCGATGTTCCCCTGGGGCCGGTCGTGCTTGGAATCATCCTCGGGGGGCAACTGGAACAGTCGTTCGTGCAGAACCTGACCAAGGACGACAGCCTGCTCTCGTTCTTTAATCGTCCCATCTCCGCAGGACTGGGACTGTTCTGCATCGCGCTCTGGCTGGTGCCGGTCATCATGCCACTGATCCGCAAGAAGTCCGCTACAACCTGAGGTCTCATTCACCCGATTCAGCAGGCTGGGGTTTCAGCAGTTGACCTGCCCGCGCGAGTCCCAGGCCGATAAACGCGAACGTTGGCAGCAGCAGAGGCATCAGGAAGCGTTCCCCGGCAGCGATCGGCAGATACCAGGCGAACGCCAGCCAGAACAACACGAGCCAGATCAGATACAAGCGCCGCGCCGGTCCGGATTCCGTCAGCAGTCCCGTCAGTAGAAACGGAAGCAGCAGCACGCCAAAGAACAGTCGTCCCTCATGGAAAGGGAAAGGACCCAGGCTGCGGAGAAAAATAAAAACCTGCCACGCCAGTCCTTTCACTTCCCGCTTGATCATCTGCGCGAGGGAATGCGTCTGCCAGTAGCGACGGACCGCATTCCCCAGTGATCCCCGTTCCTCAATCAACGCGTGCGGTTCCGTGAACTCATCTTCAAAGAGCAGATACGAATTCACATTGAATGTCGGGCTGCCGTACACCCGCGCATTGCGAACCAGCAGAGGGGCCGCGATCACAATAAAGCTTCCCACTACGAGTGACAGGCTGAGGAGCGCCTGTTTCCAGGAGAGCCGACCCAGAGGCGTTTCCGATTCAGTCGTCTCTACTTTGAAGCGGGCAGGGAGACACCGTGGCCAGTCGACCGCATACGAAAGTCGCCAGCACAGCACTCCCAACAGCAAGAGTAGTGCCGTCCCCTTGGTGAGCCAGGCCAGACCCAGCAGCAGACCGCTGCCGATCCAGAGAAATCGTGGACGCGTTTCAGAGGTGCCTTCAGCGGGGACGCGCAACAGGACCAGCCACAAACCAGCGACAATCAGCAGCAGCAGTGCTTCACAGACCACCTGGCCTGTCAGTCGACACCAGGCGGCATTGACGGCCAGTAGAAGTCCCGTCAGTCCTCCTACCAGGTTTCCGTAGCGTCTTGCGATTCCAAATGCGAACAGTAATAAAGCCGCCAGCCCCAGCATCGCCGACAGACGTTTTCCCGCTTCGTAGTCAGGCAGGTACGAGAGGATCGCAACATAGAGCGGGTGCTGGTTCGCCTCGGTATACTCACCCGCAACCAGCTGCTGCAGTAAAACAGACGGACCGCCCGCTTCCTGCACATTTCGGGCCTGGGTCAGAAACGCCGCCTGATCATTGCCTTCCGGCAGCGGTTGGTCAGGCAGCAGATTCAGCATGATGACAAAATAGACGATCAGCGAAAACGAAAGCAGCAGGCTGCCGCTCCAGTGATCCAACTGTTGCCAGGGCGCAGACAGTCGTTTCAGGAATCGCCCGAGGACCGGCAGAACTGCATCCCAGAAATAATTCGTAGCCAGGCATCCGGCGATACCCAGCACGACCGCCAGCATGCAACAGGCAGCAGCAATCGTGGAGAGCGAGAAACTCGCCACCAGCATCGTTCCCTTGATTTCCACAATCTCCCAGAGTGCCAGGCCGGCGGCACAGGCGACTGCACCCGAGATGATGCGTGGCAGAACCGTGTTCATTGTCTGATTCAGCTTTCAGCAGGGAAGGTCAGAATGGGGTGATCAGGCGTCATCACCGCAGGAAACATCAATTCGGACTAGGCTTAACTGGCAGAATGGTCTATCTTTCGGTCTGATCATCATAGCAGATTAACCGTGTTCTGAAATCACAGAATTGAATCGCAGATCCCCCCATTTTGGAATTTGGGAAATATGAGTCACGTATATTCAACACTTGCCTATCTCCAGTGGGACATTAACCGTGTGCTGTTTGAAGTCGGTCCGATCAAGATCCGTTATTACGGGCTCTTCTTCACCGCCGGATTTATCTGTGGTTACCTGCTGCTTCGCTGGATCTTTCGTACCGAAAAACGCAACCTGGACGATGTCGAATCGCTGCTGATTTACATGGTGCTGGGTACGATTATCGGCGCCCGTCTCGGTCACTGTTTGTTCTATCATCCTATGGAGTATCTCAGCGACCCGATTCGCCTACTACAGATCTGGAATGGAGGACTGGCCAGTCACGGTGCTGCCGTCGGGATTACCCTCTCGGCCTGGCTCTACTCACGCAAACACCGCGATCAACCCCTACTCTGGCTGCTGGATCGACTCGCCATCCCCGTTGCGCTGGCCGGCTTTTTTATCCGCATCGGTAACTTCTTTAACTCGGAAATTCTGGGACGGGCCAGCGATGTTCCCTGGGCTGTGGTCTTCAAAGATGGCCTCGGACTCAGTCCGGAAGAAAAGTTGATTCCCCGTCATCCGGTGATGCTCTACGAATCCCTCTGTTACGGCTTCATCTTTGTTCTGCTGCTGCTCGTTTACCGGAAGTACAAGGAATGCACGCCCCGCGGACTGTTGATCGGACTCTTCTTCATCACCGTCTTCACCGCCCGTTTTGTGCTGGAGTTCTTCAAGCTCCGTCAGGCAGCATTCGCGGAAAATCTCCCCCTCAGTGTGGGGCAGATGCTCAGCATTCCACTCGTGATTGCCGGCATCGTATTCCTGCTTTATCGCAGGCCCGCACCCCCTCTGGAAGAAGAAATCGCCCTGCAGACGCCGCGCGAACCGGCCGCGAAGGCATAAAAACAGCGAATGTGGATGTATGTGTCCTGTTAGAAAAGTGTACACGGAACGTCTATAAATACACTCGCAGGCTGAAAATATGTGGCCTTTTGTCTATTTTACGGGATCGTATTGCCTTAAATCAGAGATCCTTGTAAAGTCCGCGTGCCAAATACTCAGATTTTACTACTGATGACCAGAGCGGAATTCACATTTTGAATTCAGCCGTTTTTTTTTCAACACGAATGTGGGACATCGGTGTATAATGAGTTGCAGGCTTTAACTCGCTTGCTGCCAGTACGGCAGTGTTCAAAATGAATCGAGGCGATTTGTGGCTCTCACGGATATTGATAAAAATTTGCTCAAACGCTGCTTAGCAGAAGAGCCGGGTGCCTGGAAAGACTTCGTAGACCGGTTTATCGGCCTGTTTACACACGTCATCCACCACACCGCGCACGCCCGCAGTATTCGTGTGACCGACAACGACATTGATGATCTGTTGTCCGAAGTCTTTCTGGTTCTGCTGGCCAACGATTATCGCGTGCTTCGCAACTTCCGTGGACAGAGTTCACTGGCCACTTATCTGACCGTGGTTTCCCGTCGCGTGATTGTAAAAAAAATGGTCGAGCGACGGATGGCTGAAGCGCTGGGGCATGTCTCCACCTCTTCACGCATCGAACGTGTCTCCGACGAGCAGACCCGTCAACAGCAGGCGCTTGAGGATCAGGAAGAGATCCAGAACATGATTCGCCAGCTGCCTCCGGCAGACGCTCAGATTGTGGAGCAATATCATCTGCAGGGAAAGTCTTACCAGCAGATCAGCAGTGATCTGGACATCCCGGAAAATTCAATCGGCCCTACACTCTCTCGGGCACGCAATCGCATGCGGGAAAATAAATCCCGAACACGCACGCTCTAATTCCTTGAGCGAGTTGACCTCCTTCTTACTCCGTCTGACGCTCACATTGCGCGCCGACAGTTTCGGTTGCTGGTTCAATTACTGAAGCTCCGTCCCGATCCCTGCCCCTGTCCGAATCCCGGAGGAGGACCACCAAAGGGGGGCGGACCAAAGCCACGTCGTCCACTGGGACCGCGTTGTCCCGGTCCGGGGCCACGTCGCATAAAACTCGGATCCGGCGTCCCGCGCCACAGACGGGGGATATAAGGAAAATCTTCGGTGATGTAGTAGTGATAGATCCCTTCCGGGTATTCGGGGGTCACACCCACGCGACCGTTGCATTCATCCAGGTCACCCGCATCCGCGACATATTCATAGTCAGCTACAAAGGTCCCGTCATACCTGCCGCGCGGGCCACTTGGTCGATTCCCTTTCTTGATTCGGTAGCTCGATTTCATTTTGCGGACCGCGCTCTCGGCATCGTTTGCATCGCTATAACCAAACTGGGCATAAATCGGAAAACCATCTGCGGCCACACCGATCAGAGTGACTTCACCCACTTTCCCCTGCTTCTGAATCAGTCCCGTCGGCAGACCATGATAGTGATAGCTGCCGGTTGGCTGGACATGGGCATTGCTCTGATCCAGACCGAGATTGATCTTTCCCGACTTGGCTTCATAGTTCCAGCCTGAGCTGCGATTCCGGTTCCAGAACTCCGCGGTCGCCGCATCAAAGACCACACCATTGCTGGCGACTCCAAATGGAGAGTGTGATACGGGCGTCGGGTTGCGGGTCGCCTTCGGTTCCATGGTTACACGGAATTCATACTGCTGCGGTCGAATCGTATTCGGATTGTTCCGATTCGGAAACCGGCCCGGCTGGTGATCCGGAATGCCGTTGGAATAGATGTAGCGGTAGTTTCCCTTGATGACCACCTTAACCTGATTCTTCGCATTGGTATTCGAAGATCCGAAACCCGGCGGTCCAAACCCGGTAGGTGGATATCCAAACAGGGGAGCGGCACATCCAAGCGTCGCGAAACAGCAAAGCGTAAGCAGTCGCATATTCAAGGGGTTACCTCATTTTCACCAGGCCCGATTCGTCGCCAGAAAAATTCACGGATTCTTCTCACCTGTTTGAATAACGGGCTGAGCACCGTGGAATCCACTGGCTTTGATCTGTTTTTTGTCAAAATGAAACCAGGTGTCGCCTCTCCGAAAACATGTTCCCAAGGCTCTCAGACAGTCGTTCTGTTGACAGTCTACCCTTTGCTCACAAAAATCGATGTAGTTGTCAGCAGTCGCCGTCACAAACGATTGGCGCTGATTTCGCTTCAATCAAGGAATGATATGTCCCAGTGATTCTCCGGAATCTGGAAACGGATTGACCGATGCAAACTCCCCGAACTCGCTTCCTGTTTGCGATCCGCACCGCTTTACTGGTCTGCTGTGTCACCCTCCTGACGGCAGGCCCCGCTTTACAGGCTCAAACCAAAACCAAAACACCCGAGTCCACACAAACGGCTCCGGTGAAAACCGGTTTTGTGAATGCCGTCTATAAAGATGACGCAGGCGAACATCGCTACGTTGTCTTCGTACCCCTCGATTACAACCCCGCGAAGAAATATCCGGTCATCCTTTTTCTCCACGGCGCCGGAGAACGGGGCAACGATGGACTCAAACAGACTCAGGTCGGATTGGGGCCGATCATCAAACAGCAGGAAAAAACATTTCCTTTCATCGCCGTCTTCCCGCAGGCGGAGAATATGAAAGAGCGTCTGCTGGAAGGCTGGCTGGCCGACTCCTCCGACGGTAAACGGGCCCTGCAGATCCTCAACCAGGTGCTGCAGAAATACTCAACCAATTCGAATCAACAGATCCTGACCGGCTGGTCCATGGGGGGCTACGGTGCATGGAGCATGGCGGCCGCTTTTCCCAACCGCTGGTCTGCCGTAGTACCTCTCTCCGGCGGCGGTAAAACCGAATCGGCGGCGCAACTCAAAGACGTTCCCCTCTGGGCGTTTCACGGTGCCAAGGATCGGGTAGTCCTGCCGGAAGAATCTCAGCGTATGATCGACGCAGTCAAAAAAGCAGGCGGCGAACCGCGCTTCACCCTCGTTCCCGATGCTGGACACGATGTCTGGAAAGTTGCCTACTCTCAACCTTTGTTCGACTGGATGCAGAATCCGACTCAACAGATTGATCCCGCTGCACCCTTACTGGTCAAGCCGGATCGTAAACAACCGGCGGCCGTCGACAGTGAAACTCCCTTCGTACCGGCACTGATGATCAACGACGCTGTCTCGGTGCGGCTGGGCAATCGTTTTCTGCAGTCCCTCGCTGATGCGGTTCCCAGCATGGTTCCCGCGGATATGCTCGAAGGACGCATCGCCGACATTCAGGACTGGACCACCGCCCAGGGACGCAGCTTCAGCGTGCAGTTCTCCGGGATTTCCTATAAGGGGGCACTGGAGCGTGCCGCAGTGGAAGCCTACGCTGCCGGCACCTTGAACATTCAGCTGGGTATCAAGGACGTGAACCTCTATATCAGCAACACCTACGTCACCGGCAATCGACATTCAGCAGTCGCCGGTCCGATCTCGGTCAGCATCGGTCATCAAAGACCGGTCTGGCTCAGTTTCGATGTGCGGCCCTTTATCCAGGGAGATCAGCTCAAGCTCAAACTGATCCGCACGCGGTTCACGATTCCCCAGGACAACTGGTACGTCTCCGGACCTGCGGGCGTTTCGACCCGCGGAATCGGTATGACTTCTGAAAAGGTCTCCAGCGGACTGATTGACGGTATTTACGGGAGCAAAGGCCGTATTGAAGATGAAGTCAAAGCGATCGTCCCCGGTCTGGTGGACGAGCTCGAAAAGCAGCTCAGCTTCAGCGAAGCCAGCCAGGTCGTTGATGCCGTCTGGCCGCTCCCCGTCTATCAGCCGCGGATTAAACTCTGGCCTCGCGAGGTCGTCACCGATAAACAGGGGGTCTCACTCAATTTCGGTCTGACCGTCGCAGCCCTGGATCCGACAAATCCACCGGCCACCGTTCAACAGGTCAACGCCTTCGGAACTCCCGTGAATGAGATTCCCAAGGTCACCGATCTGCAGGTCGGCGTCGCACCCGGGATTCTCAAACCGCTGACCGAGATGCTCGTCAAAGAGGATGTCGCGCGAATTCCCGTTCTGGATATTCCCGGTCACTCGTTCGATCCACTGGCAGATCCCCAAACACTCCAGCAAGTCTTCCCCGATCTGAAACAGTACGGTGATGGACTGCAGATCTGGTCTGAACTGGTACTCACGCGACCGATCCAAGTAGAAGACAGCAACAAGCCCAAGTCCGCCAGCGACGATCCATTTCGCTTCGTCGTCCCCCGGGCGGCGATTTCAATGGCGATCAAAAAATCGGCCTCCGATAAACAGTGGACGCCTTACGCTGAGTTCTCACTTTCACTGAGTCAGGACGTCGATCCCGAGATCGTTGACCAGAGCTTCTCAAAACGGGCCATTCGCCTGGACTGGGAAGGGGATTCACGCATTGGGGGGCTCGCCCGCTTCGCCCCGGATTACAAACCGCAGGAGAAGAACATCGATCAGGAGAAACTCCGTTCCCTGGTCCAGGCGGCCTGGGATGGTTGGACGAAACAAGGCCCCGCTTCGGTTGCAGAGATCCCCGACATCGAACTCGGCTTCGGCCGTTATCGCATCCAGCAGATCCAGTGGTCTGCACCTCAGTTGCTGGCGACCTTCTCCGTACCCGAATTGAAGATCACCAACGGCACGAAACAGGACATCGAATACGAACTGAAAAGTCCCTACAGCGACTGGGGCGGACCGTACAAGCTGAAGCCGGGCGAGTCGCATGCCTTCGATGCGGCGATGCCACTCACCTATCGACGCAAAATCGACGGGCAACTGCATGTCTTCACGCTCGCCTCCGGTTCGCACTTTGAGTTCCTGCCCGAAGCCGGTCATCCGGAAGGCGTGCTCTACGAAGCCGCCGATAACTAATCACTCTTCAACGGCCGCCTCGGTAGACGGGGCGGCCTCATAGCTGACCAGGGGGAACAGCGTCCGCTCCAGCAGATAGGCCGGCGTGATCCCCAGGCTGACAATCAATAGCACGGCTGGAGCCAGCGCCAGCCAGACCAGCGCCCGTTTCTCTGCGGGCGCTGTTTCATTGTCAGCTTTGTCGGGAGCGGATTGCGAAACGGTCAACAGCTGCCAGCCCCCGCGAATCAGCGCCAGGTTGAACAACAGCGTTCCCAGCAGATAGCCCAGGGCCAGCAGCATCTGCTGACTGGTCAGACTCCACAGGAACGCAAAACAGGCGGTGAAACCACCCAGTCCGGGAGCACCGATCAGGGTCAGCAGCGACAGCCAGCCCAGCCAGTACATCACCCGTTCTGTGGGATGTCCCTGTGTCAGTGACAGGCAGGGAATCACCAGCAGCAACACTCCCGCAGCCAGCCCCTGTACCACATTTAACACAGCAAAGTAAGCAACGACTTCCTGGGAGGCAGAGAGAATCGTCAGCGTTAAGGCCGCCTGTCCCACCAGGAACCAGACGACAGTCTGCAGCAGTTCCCGACGGGCACAAGCTAGTAACGCCGTGATCAGGAAGCCAATGATTCCCCACAATGCCAGCAGGGAATACAGGCTCTCACTCACACTCTGCTGCAGCGGTACCAGGCAGCGCAGCATGCCGTAGACGCTCAACTTGGTAAGGATCAATAATAGAATCAGGGACCAGCCCGTCATCACCGAGGGGGATGCGGTCTGTGCCGTCTGCTGTTTCAGCCACTGGGTCATGCCGTAATAAGCGGGGAACAGAAAACCTTTGCAGGCAAAACCGGCCAGTAACAGCAACAGGATCCACGGGGCACTGGTGCTCCAGTAAGCTTCGGCTAAAGGATAGAGTCGGACGTCGCTCCTGCTCTCTCTGAACAAGGCGTCAAACTGAAAGGTGAGCGCCTGCGGTGCCTCAAGCAGCACACCCTGCATCCAGGAAAACGACGTCGCCGCCAGCAGCAGTCCCGCCAGAATCAAAGTGTCCCCCAGCAGTTGCAGGTACAAAGTACTTTCCAGCACCGATCGGGTCCGCGAACCGTTCCAGACCTGGAGCAGTCCAATCGTGCAGACCGTCGAGAGAA
Organism: Gimesia chilikensis; assembly: GCF_008329715.1. Lineage (GTDB taxonomy): Bacteria > Planctomycetota > Planctomycetia > Planctomycetales > Planctomycetaceae > Gimesia > Gimesia chilikensis. The sequence goes on from NZ_VTSR01000014.1 coordinate 137,223, forward strand.
ACAGGAACGTCACAAAACTGATCACATCATGCGAGATCAACAGTCCCGCCAGCAGTGACTGCAGAATCAGTAGCAGAAAGTAATGCCGATGCGAGACCCTCGTCAGCCGATTGGAAAAGAAGACTAACAGCGGCCAGAGGCAGGTAATCAACAGCAGAAACCAGGCCGACAACGCATCGAGGCCCCACTGAAAATTCCGGGGTGTGGCGGCGTCGGGACCAGCTGTACTCAGTACCGGCAGCTTGAGCGTAATCGAAATGATGCGGGTCGCCCCGGTTCCCTGTAGTTCCGGGGCGAAGAGGACCAGCGCCAGAATCAGACAGGAGACGAGCGTATTCGAGAACGCGGTCCAGCGATGGAATTCCAGACCCAGTTTCACGCTGCCCAGGCCAAAGCAGGCCCCGGCGACTGGCATCACTACCAGCAGTACAGGCGAAAACGAAATCAGGGAATTCAGAAACAGGTCCATGAACGGGGCTCAATCAAATAAATCAAATCAATCCTGGCACAATCGTAACCGGGGAAACGCATCCCGCTAAATCTGTAACACCATCAATACCAGAATTAACACAGACAGGGTCATCACCAGAATCAATGTCGGAAAGGTGACCTGGCCGTTCTGCATGTGCAGCAGCAGATCGCCCCAGGCCCGCGGCAGTCGCTCCAGTGAAAACCGACTCAGGCGGGAAACGATCCACTCCTCAGCCAGGGACACCGTGCGGGCCAGCAACTCCAGTGGTTGAATCAACGCACGGTCCAGCAGTGACATCAGGTAATAATGCGATCGCCCCAACTGCAGCAGGGCCGGTGGTTCCGTAGTCGCGATAGAACGGGAACGTCCCGCAGTCATCCAGGTGAGGATCATCGCCACCAGCAGAGCCAGGCCGAACAGACTGCACATCAGCCAGTCATGTTCGAACAGCGGAGGCAGCATTTCCAGCAGAGGTCCCGGCCAGAGAGTCGGCACGAAAGTAAAGGGAATCAGTAACAGGCTTGCCAGCAGACTCACCCCCAGTGTCGCACTCCACAGGGCAAGCACCGGGACGGATGTACCAGTGTTCGATAACGAGTTTGAATCCGCCAGCGAAAAATAGAATCGCATCAGGCCTGCGACATATCCCGCCGCAACAGGCACGGTCAGCCAGATAAAGAAGCTGACGCGTACATCGTCGGTCACGTCGCGGGCCAGGATGAGCGCTGGCAGAAGCCCCACCAGTCCACAGACCGCCAGCAGGATCAACAGCATCAGGCAGAGTTTAATCGATGCCAGTGCTGCCGTCGGAATTCCATTCTGCTCTCTCCAGACTGCCAGTAAAATCAGGATCACCAGGACCAGGAGTTCGAGAACCACCAGAGCCAGTGTGCCGGACAGCGTTCCCGCCTGGCCCAGTCCCACCGACGCGACCACCAGTCCCGTGAGCGTCGCTGTCAACCAGCTCAGACTGCGATCCGGATGCGCATCGCGAGGCAGGCTCAATGCGGAAAAGAGCGTCAGCAGAGCCGAGAGCGTTCCCAGTTGCACCATCAGCGTGCGCGTCGCAGGAACCGCCTGAATCAGAGGCGCGCAGCGGAGCAACAGGAACAGTCCCGCGGTCATCGCCAGCAGATTGATCCCGGCCAGCGAACGCGCCGACCAGTTCTCTTCCCGACTCACCAGCAGGGCCGAAGCAGGAAACAGGCTCAGGCGAGGCAGGGCGGTAAAGAAGAGCAACACACTGATGCCGGGCAGGGCGGTGCGATTGGTTTCTGCAACCTGGGTCAACGCCGTCGGCTGCAGCATCGTAAGAAAGTCCAGGCTGGTGAAATTGGTCTGGACGAGAAACAGTCCCAACAGCAGCATCCCATCTGCCAGCGCATTCCAGCCCCACCAGTGTCGGCGTGCCGCTTCCGGAGCGAGCGTCGTCCGCAGGTGCACTTCATGCAGCAGGTTCAGGCTCATTGAGAGCAGGCACCAGCAGAAAAAGAGTTGTAAAAAGTTTGTTGCCAGGATGATGCCTGTCGTGGCGCAGAAACCCATCAGTAACAGCAAACCCCCATAGCGCGGCGCAACAGTATCTGCAAACTCAGCTGAATCGGGCGGACTCAACAGCAGCACGCAGAGCATGCCTGCCGAGACCAGCGTATAGAATGTCAGGCTCAGTGAATCGTAGAGTACACCGATCTCAAGAGGCAGAGACGTTTCGCCGGGAAGCGTCAGCCAGCTGACCAGCGGGAACGAATAAGACTGTTCTCCCAGCAGGGGACTGAAGTAACCAGCCGAGGCTACCGCGACCAGTGTCGTGACTGAGACTCCCAGTAGTGCGGGCCAGCGCGGATTCCCTTTGAGAACGCGACAGGCAACCAGGGCCGACATCAGCACTGTGACGAAGGGCACCACCAGTCCGAGTTGCAGTAACAGGGTGATTGTTCTATCCACCAGACCCGGCCCCCCTTTCCACGGGGGACTTCGTTTCCACAGGGGCATCGGTATCAGTTTCAGGTGATTTACGGCGCAGGCTGAGTACCGCCAGCGCAGCGGCCGGCAGCATCACCAGAAACAGAACGAACAGGAAAAACACCGTCTGTGCCCGCGAACCCTGATACTCTGCAAACGCCGCCAGCATGAGACCCGCTCCCTGCAGCCAGATCAGCAGCGAAAAGACAGTCGCCAGGCGATGCCGCTGCAGCAGCATTCCCAGGTAGCCGACCGCGATCAGGATGATCCCGATCATCAGATTCTGGTGGAGGACGGCGGTGGCCAGCAGCAGGATCATGCGTTCCCTCCCGGTTCCTCTGTCTGTGAGACGCGGGACGCCCGCGGGAAAAAGACCAGCCAGGTCATGCCCACAAAGACCAGCAGCACAAAGCAGAGCAGAAGCAGCAACGTAGGCCAGTGTTGACTGAATAATCGGGGCAGCAGTTCCGGCAAGGAGAGCCCGGCCCATTCTGATTTCGGTACGGGTGTCACTTCAGCTCCCGGCCCCCAGTCCCGCTGGACCACCCACAGACAGACACATAACAGAAATCCACACGCCAGGCAGGCAAGCAGCGGTTCGCGGAACGCGCCCTCTTCGTCCTGCTCTGCCGAGACTGTTTCGGGTGATTCCTCGTCAGTGCAGTTGTGATAACAGAGCAACAGGATCAGGCCTCCGAGAGTCAGCCAGCTGAGAATCATCAGCGGAGGCATGTGAGCCTGAAGAAATAATAATCCACTGGAGAGCAGCGAAACCGACGCAGCGCCCAGGGCCCATCTCATTCGCGAAGCGAGTACCGCGGCGGCACCACTGACGATGACCAGCGTATCCACGGGAATCGGACTGAATAACGCCAGCAGCGACTCCGCATTGCCATCGGTTTTAAAAGAGAAGGGAGAGCCGAACCAGTAGAGCAGGATCAGCAGGGCCCCGATTGAGAGCAACGGCCAGCCCCAGCGGTGCGCTGTCTCCGGTGCCTGATGCGTCGTTAAATTCAGGTAACCATACACACCGGTCAGCATCAGCAGAATCAAAACCGCCAGTGTTAAAAACAGCAGGTTATCCGCGGTGCCGGGCAGGTAGAATAACAGTTCGTCGATCATGGCTGAACCTCCCCTGCAGTCTGCACTTCCGCATGTGTGTTCGTGGAAGAGGGGAACGGAAACCGGGGCAGAACAAAGCCCCACCAGATCGCCAGCAGGCTGAAGTTGAGCAGCAGATGCATGTAATGGTCTGACATGCCCAATACATGAAACGCCAGAAACGAAGCGGAAACCGCAACCAGCGACAGCCAGAGCAACAGCTTCCACAGCGCTTCCGGATCATAGCCGGGACGTCGTTTCAGAAAACGGATCAGACGATAATGGACTCCCACCAGCACCAGGGGCAGGGCGGGAAACAAACCAAATCGCATGATAATCTGCAGCACGCTCATCTCCTCGCGCGGGCCGAAGCAGGTCAGGCTGAGGACGATGATAGACATCACGAAGACGGTGTTGAAAAGATGCAGTTCGCGAATCCAGTGTTGCACCGGCCGGACAGGTTTGGGTGCCTGGGCATTGACGAGAATCACAGGGCCGGTCAGGGACAGGAACAGCGCCAGCATTCCCACGGGTTGTATCAGCAGCAACCAGAAGGTGGAGGTCGCGCCGCTCGCCGCCTGTTCCGCATGCACGGGGAGATAGGCTGCCACCGAGGCGAAAGACAGCAGCAGCGGGAGCCAGAAATATCCGTTGAGTAAAAATCCCGACAGCGGGTGCCTCTGTCGCTCGGTTACCGCCAGACTGATATGCCCCGCTGCCTGTAGTAGCAAGAACAATCCCAGATACATCATCGGTGCATAGCGGCACGTCACGAGCCCGGTCGCTTCGACCGGTTCACTCCGTATGGACCACATGTTGGTGATATAACCGGGGAGAAAAGCAATGGTCAGCAGCCCGCTGGTCAGTGAGAACAGCAGCAGGCAGCGTTCGCTCCGTTGAGTGATCTCTGCCTGGGAACGGGCAACCCGCTTCACTGCGAGTTGCAGTCGCATTTTGACAGAGGCGTTCAGGGGAGACCAGGCCGTCTCTGCCAACAGTAGCGAGATAAACAGAAACACGAGCGTGCTAATCAGGAACAGGGGAATCTGCCACAGCATCAGGTGGCCTCCGTCGGATTCGGATCATCGGCGGACGCTGGTTCGTGTTCCGCATAGATCGTCAATTCAGGAGCAGAGGGCACCGGTGCGGTCTGCGACTTTTTCGGCGCGGTCAACATTCCCGACCAGAGTGCCATTCCCCAGACCAGAAGCAGGGCCGCTCCCAGAGTCCAGGTGATCGGATTCCGTAGTGACGTTGTCTGCACACTGATTCCCAGTACCAGCAGCAGAATACAGACGGCTATCAACACGGTCGTAAAGTTCCAGTACAGCGCGTGCTGAGGTGCTTCATAAGTGCCGGCGTTCGACACGGAGTCTTCGACGATTGATTCGGACTCGTCGCGAAACCATTTCTGAATGGCCCACCAGACAGCCGGCGCCGTCAGCGAAGCAGTCAGCAGTAATATCAGAAAGGTGAACCAATCCATGGTGGACTTTCGACGAAATGCGGAATAGCAGCCGGGAACGCAGGTGACCGAACTGTTGATAGACACCAATTTTAAGTGAAATCGAGGGCGAAGCGAAGCGACTCGCCTCCTGCAAATCTTCCAATTCAGGAAATGAATGTGCGCCGCCACTTTACAGTAGACGCCGTCCTGCCAACAATGCTACCGGTCGAGCATGTGGATCTGTCGACACAGGTTGAACGAGATCCCGCTGCGTCCGGGGAAGGCACTGGCATGAATGATGAATCACAGACTCTGATCTTCGTCTACGGCACTCTCAAGCGGGGGTTCTGTCGGGCGCCGTTTCTGTCTGATCAGCAGTTTCTGGACGAAGCATGTACCGCGCCCCATTACGCACTCTACGATTGCGGTGAGTACCCCGCACTGGTGAAAGACAACACCACAGGCATCCGCATTCAGGGCGAACTGTGGCGCGTAGATGCACGGGGGCTGGAAGTCCTCGATGAAGTTGAAGGGGTTGCCGAACAACTCTATGCCCGGGAAAGCATTGAACTTGAGTCGCCGCTGATTTCCACGGGAGTGCAGGCTTACTTCTATCTGCCTGATGTCTCGCAGCTGCCCCGTCTGGGAGATTGCTGGACCCGACAGACCTGAATTTCCATGGGAGACGCTTGTGATTTTTCGTTCAGCGCCTCACAATAGCCCTGACTTAAATCGCTTTTGGAGAACCCGTCATGTCTGCGCCCACCAAAGCCCGCAGAACCGTATCTTACGCGTCATTACAGGAAATTGCTGACGACGCACAACGTCTCCATGCAGCCTGCGCCCCCACCACGGGAAACTGGTCGCAGGGCCAGATCTATGATCATCTGGCACGATTGATGGATGGCTCTCTGGACGGCTTCGACTTCACCGCTGCCTGGCCGCTGCGCAAGATTTCGAAGTGGATCTTCAAACCACTGATTTTCAAGAAAGGCATGCCCGCCGGTTTCAAATTGAAAGGGGATGCCGGCAGAGTCCTGCTGCCCGATCCAGTCGCAGACCAGGCGGGGCTCGATCATCTGTTGCAGGCGATTCACCGTATGCAGAACGAATCGCAGCGTCACCCCAGCCCCGTGCTTGAGGAAATGACCCGCGAAGAGTGGGATCTGCTGCATCGCCGCCATGCTGAGCTGCACATGAGTTTCATCGCCGAACCGGATGCCTGACCTCTGACCCCAGCGAGGATCGACGTGGACGACGAACCGAATTCTCCCCCACCGGAGCCCGCACGGCCGAAAACATTCGACGAACGCCTCCGCAACTGGAGCCTGCTCAAGCGTCTGCTGCTTGCCTTCTGTCTGCTCACCGCATCTTACATCACATCCGCCGGCACCGGATTGATGATCCTGCTCATGCTGGCTTTCTCGACTGATGGCTGCCAGCACTTTCCCGATCTTCTCGGCTTCCTTGTCTTTCAGTTTCCCATTTACGCACTGGGAATCTCTACCGCCATGCCGGCCCTGTTTCTGGCCTGTGCCTGTTCAATTCGCTGGGTCGTTGGCTCAATCTTTTTCTGCGTGGGTCTTTGTGCGTTCTGGCTTGTGGGGGGCTTCATCGCAATCGTGATGGCCTGTCAGTAGAGGTATCCGACCGCGGCGTCTATAATGCCGCTGCAGTGATCTAATGACACACATGAATGACCGGAAAGGGATGCAATGGTAGAGTCGCAGGGAAACAGAATCATCGTCGTCGGAGGAGTCGCAGGGGGCGCGAGTGCTGCAGCCCGGGCACGTCGCTGCGATGAACGCGCGGAAATCATTCTGTTTGAGAAAGACGAATACGTCTCTTTCGCCAACTGCGGTCTGCCCTATTTTATCGGCGAGGAAATCACTGAACGCAGCAAGCTGCTCGTCGCGACACCCGAGCTGTTTCGAAATCGCTTTAACATCGATGTCCGTACCCGGCACCTGGTGCAATCGATCAATGTCGAGAACAAAACCGCCTCGGTTCTCAATCGGGAATCAGGTGAGGTGAGCGAAGAGCCCTGGGATCGGCTGATTCTCTCTACCGGTGCGGCTCCGATCACGCCCCCCTTGCCGGGCATCGAATCCGAGAATGTATTCACACTCCGTAATCTGAACGACGCAGATGCCATCAAAGCCTTTATCGCGGAGCACGGCTGTCAGAAAGCGGTCGTCGTGGGGGCCGGCTTCATCGGGCTGGAGATGGTGGAACAGCTGCACCATCTGAAACTGGAGACGGATCTGGTCGAATTGCAGCCCCAGGTCCTGCCTCCACTCGATCCGGAAATGGCCCGCCTGGTTCAGAACGAATTGACTGATCACGACATCAAGGTGCATTTGGGAACAGCCGTCGTTACGATTCAGACGGAAAACAACACAGCCACCGGAGTCGAACTCGGTAACGGAACACAGATCGCTGCAGACCTGGTCATCCTGGGGATCGGCGTTTCCCCGGCGATTGAACTGGCCCAGTCTGCAGGCATTGAAATCGGTGCACGGGGCGGTATTGCCGTGAATGACTTCATGCAGACATCGCATCCGGACGTTTACGCGGTCGGCGATGCCGTCGAATATCAGCACGGCGTTCTGGGAACACCCCAGCGCATTCCGCTCGCCGGTCCCGCGAATCGCGCCGGTCGTATCGCCGGACAGCATGCTGCCAGCACCTCGGCCGACCCGATGATCGCCCCCATGGGAACGGCCATTGTCCGTGTCTTTGGCATCACCGCAGCAGTGACGGGCCTCAGTAAAAAGTTCGCTGAATTCACTCAGCGTAAGAATCGGTCCATCATCGTCGTTGGTAAACATCACGCCGGCTATTTCCCCGGCGCTCAGCAGCTGTTTCTCAAGCTGACCTATGATCCCGAAACAGGGCGGATCCTGGGCGCCCAGTCTGTCGGTCGTGAAGGTGTCGATAAACGTATCGACGTGATCGCCACCGCGATGAAGTTTAAAGGCACCGTCCGCGATCTGGCCGGCGTCGACCTCTGTTATGCTCCGCCCTTCGGTTCAGCCAAGGATCCGGTACACATGGCGGCGTTCGTCGCCTGCAACGATCTGGATGAACTGACCCGCATCATCGAAGTCGATGCCGACCTCTCTGGATATCAGATTCTCGACGTCCGTTCCCAACAGGAAGTCGACACGTTCCGCTTCCCCGAGATTACGCACATTCCCGTCGACGAACTCCGCGGTCGGCTGGGTGAACTCGATACGTCGCGGCCGATCATCACGGTCTGCCATTCCGGGATGCGGGCTTATATCGCCGCCCGGATCCTGCAGCAGTCGGGTTTCGAGAACGTCCACAACCTCACCGGCGGCATGCTCATGCAACGCTTCGCCCGACCGGAGCTGTTTGAATAATTTATCCTGATCAATAAACTGGAAACCCACACCCCACGATGTTCGCCGACTTCGCTCTCATCTCGGTTCTGCTGGTCATCGCGCATCTTTTACGTTCCCGACTGCGTCTCCTGCAGAATCTGTTGATCCCCGCACCCATCCTGGCCGGCTTTCTCGGACTGATCGGCGGCCCGCAACTGCTGGGCTGGCTCCCCTTCAGTCTCACCGGGGAAGGCAAGATCGCGATGGAGCGTTATCCCTACGAACTGATCGCGATTCTGTTCGCGACCCTCTTTCTCGGACATCAGCCCCACCGTCCCGCGCTGCGAACCATGCTCCGCGATGTCGGCGATACCTGGTTCTATAATTTCGCTGCTTACATCGGACAGTTCGGCGTCGCCCTCCTGTTCGGTCTGTATGTCCTGCCGCTGATGTTTCCTGATCTCAATCCCGGCTTTGCCCTGATGATGCCCGCCGGCTTCGCGGGGGGACACGGCACTGCAGCCGCGGTCAGCGAATCCCTGCAGGCGGGGGGCTTCAATGACGCACAGAGCCTGGGCTTCACGTTTGCTACGATTGGTCTGCTGATCGGGATCTTCGGCGGTCTGACTTTGATCAACATCGCTACCCGACGGGGCTGGACGCATCTGGTCTCTTCCGCACAGGAACTGCCCGAGAGCACCCGCTCCGGTTTCCTCACTCCGGAAGAACAGACCTCGATGGGCACCAGCACTGTCAGTGCCATGTCCCTGGATCCACTTACCTGGCACTTCGCGATCGTGATGACCGCGTTCGGTGGTGCACACGGCATCGATTACCTGTTTCGGCACGTACTCGAATCCAAAATCATTCTGCCCTTGTTTGCAGTGGCGCTGCTGGTCAGTGCGGTGTTACAACTGGTACTCGAACTCTGTCATATCGGCAAGTATGTCGACCGCCAGGTGATGGCCCGCATCGGTTCCTCAGTCTCCGATTACCTGATTGCCTTCGCGGTCGCCTCAATCAAAATCAGCGTCGTCGTTGAATACATGGCCCCACTGATCGTCATGTCTCTGCTCGGATTTCTCTACGCCATTGGCATGCTCTGGTTTCTCGGGCGGCACCTGTTTCACAACTTCTGGTTCGAACGCAGCATCTTCGCCTACGGCTGGATGACCGGCGTCGTCGGTATCGGCGTGCTGCTACTAAGGATCGTCGACCCGCAACTCAAATCCAAAACCCTGCAGGACTACGGCCTCGCTTTTGTTGGTATCTCACCTCTGGAGATCCTGCTGATCGTCGTCGTCCCTCCGCTCGTCGCTCGACAGATCATTCTCGCGCCGGCAATTGTCATCGTCGTGATCGCCGTTGCCTGCTTCGCCCTCTCCGCTTACCTAGTGGGCTGGTACCGCACTCCACCTGGAGCAATCCGTCCCGGCGAACAGGAAATCATCGACGACCTGAAGTAGTCAAAAATACTTGCCTTTTGCGGTAATGTAGAAGGGGGCTTCCCCAATTATGGTTTCATGCATTGTCCCATGACAATGAGACACTCGCCCGGTGTCGGCTGAGTATCGATCCCAAGTTCTTCTGCACATTCGTGATTACGAATCTGAACAGACAGAGTATCTGGAATCCATTTGAAGCCCAGTGTGAAAATGCCTCGTTTAACACATTCTGGATAAGTGATTCCTGGAACTTTAATAATTTTGGCTGCGCCAAATTCGGAACTTTCCACATCAGCAATTGCAAACACACCGACTCCCTTATCCAGCGGGTTGATGTTTGTAAGCCACTCGGGGTCAGTTTGATTATTGGCATTAAACATAATTGATTTCTCGGTATTACAATTTAATTGATAACGTTTTTCACTCTGGATCGATCTTTATCCAAATATTTCGTGTTTTTCGTGCCTTTCGTGGTAGCAAAAACGTACTTGCTATAACGTTTGTGGTTCACTCCCAGCCACTCAGCACAATCTTGCCAATCGTGTGCCCCGCTTCCAGGGTTTGATGCGCCCAGCGCAGGTTCTCAGCATTGATCGGGGAGCGGACCTCGTTCGCAGTACATTGCAGTTTCCCCGCATCCAGCCACGCTGATACCCGGTTCAACAGGTGATGTTGCTCGATCATATCCGGCGTTGCGAACATCGAACGCGTATACATGAACTCCCAGACCATCGTTGCCGACTTCCGTTTCATCAGCGACTGATCCAGTGGCTGCTTGTTATCCACCAGCAGTACAATCTTGCCCTGGGGACGCAACAGATCGACGGCCTGATCCCAGTGCTGATCGGTATTGTTGAACAGCGCGATGTGATCGATCTGCTTCAACCCCAGTGCTTCCACCTGCGGACGCAGCGGCTCGAAGTGATTGATGACATGGTCGGCCCCGAGTTGCTTGACCCACTCGATCGATTCCGGTCGCGAGGCGGTGGTGATTACCGTCAGGCCAGCCAGTTTCGCGAGTTGAATGCCGATCGAACCGACGCCCCCGGCACCGCCGGTAATCAGAATCGTCTCACCCTCGTTCCCTCCTTCCACGTCGATGCCCAGCCGATCGAAGAACGATTCATAAGCGGTGATGGCTGTGAGCGGAATGGCGGCTGCCTGAGAAAAGTCGAGTGATTTCGGCTTCACTCCCACAATCCGCTCGTCGATCAACTGGTACTCGGCATTGCATCCGGGGCGGGTAATGTCACCTGCATAAAACACTTCATCACCCGGCTGGAACAGTTCCACCTCCGGTCCGACCGCTTCGACGACTCCCGCCGCATCCCAGCCGAGCACCTTGGGAGCAGGTTCTTCCCCCTCTTTGGGAGCCCGGACTTTGGTATCCACCGGATTGACGGCAATCGCTTTCACCGCAACCAGCAGGTCCCGCCCGCCTGGCTTCGGTTGATCCAACTCAACATCCATTAATGATGCGGGATCCTCAATCGGCAGATAACGGGTCAAACCAACAGCTTTCATTTTTGAAACTCCTCGCGAGAGATGAATGGCAGAAATTTAAAGATTCTCACTTCATGTTCTAAGGAATACGCGAGGAAATCAAGGTGTCTATTTCGAGTCTTTTCTGCTTTTCGTGGTGAAGGATTACAGATAACCGCTCGCGAACATCACAGAACCGGTTACAATCGACACTGCAGGCACGGTACAGGGGATACCGCATTCATGAATTCCGAAAACAAAACAGAACGGTCTTACAGCCGGCGGCTGATGCAGCTCTCCACGATCCCGTTTCTGCTGCTGATCGCTTACTGGGTCCTGACCTGGTTTTGGGGCACGACTGAGGTGCAACAGGCTTATGTGAAGTTCAACAGCAAAGGGCTGCCTGCCAGCGCCCGCATTTATACGGATCGCCGTCCCGCAGACCTGGAGAGCAACTGGTATCTGATCGGTTATCCCTGTGCCCCCTGTCCGGGCATCGTCAGCCTGGAAGTCGATATGCGACATTGTGATATCTGTCCGGGGCCCGTCCGCCAGTATTTCCTCTGGTGCCCGGGCTATCACTCCAAAGTCCCTTTCTGGGGCAGACCGGTTGCAGGGACGTACGAGGATACCGACTGACATTCAACACACTTTCTTTTCGTGCCTTTCGTGGTCGTAAAAAATGTAGCCCATATGAAATCAGCAACCTCCATCAATCTGTTCCCCTGCAACAGTCGGGAAGTCGGGCTCGGGTTTCTCTTCGCGTTGGCCCTCGGTTGTGTTTACTGTTACCAGGCGTATTATGTGAACCCCCTGGGATTACGGGGCCTTTCTCTGATCATTGTCACATTTCTGGCTTTTGTCGGTGTTAATTTCTACGCTACTTTTCTGATCGAAAATCGTCTCATCCCGTATCTGGTGCTGAGCGGATTCTGGTCGTTGATCATTCTGTCAGACTACCTCTCTCCGAATGCCCACGTTTACAAGTCTGCGGGAGTTGCTTTCCTCATCAACGTGGGTTGGGTCTTCGTCTTGCAAGTGGCCTTTGAGACTACAATGCGGAAACGTCTGGGCGCAAACGAAACTCAACCAGGCACGGAGAACGCAAAGCTGTTTCCCTGGAACGCCAGAGAGCTTCTGAAAGGGTTTCTGTTCTTCCTGATTCTGAACGCGGTCTATATTTTCCAGGCGGTCATTGCACCTGCCTGGAAATTTGATCTGTTATTCTCGGCCATGCTGCTGACCCTGGTCATGACGCTGATCCTGTATTACCTGGCCCTGCTGTGTTGGAACCGACTGATGCCTTATCTGGTAATGGCCTGTTTCTGGTTACAGACAGTCCTCGTTTCTGTACTACGCAAACAGGAACATCCTGAGAGAATGATTCAGACCGCACTCACCATGTTTCTGGTCTCGGCGGGTTTTATCTTCCTCTTACAACTCCGCTTCCTGTTCACGGAAAAGGTTCGAACGCGCAGAGAACAACCGGAACCGACTCTCGCGCGATAGTCGATTCCGGTTCAGAGATTGATCCCGATACCGTTATCTTCCAGCCCCATGATTTCCCGCCAGCGGGCTTCAATCATCGCCGTATAAAGATACATATCGGCTCCGTAGTTACCCAGCGCATAACAGTCATTCACTTCCACCAGCAACGTTTCACCGGTCGAAGTGATTCCCCAGTCCATGCTACAGGCGATGGGGCAGCTCTCGAACGCATGCAGCGCAGACTGCATCCGCGTTCTGTCGGGGAAAGCGAGCGGATCACCCTGGTAATTTGCAACCGTTTTGATTGCACCGCGAAAAATGTACGCACGCCATTCCGAAACGAATTCCACGACTTCCTGTACCAGGACTTCAATTTCGCCGTCAACCGCTGCGGAGGGGATCAGGTCTTTGAACTCCTTGAAAACCTTTCCCGTAAATCGTTTATGTTCCCACAGCGGTTTCACGTGCAGTGCCCGGGTTTCCTCTTCCTTCTCGAATGGTTGGCGCACTTCTTCCAGTGTCGAAATCCAGAAATCGCGACCGATCCACTCTTTCAGACAGTCAGGCAGATCCTGCAGGTCCGGTAACGGGCGCTGGGCCCGCTTGATCGCAGAACGCACCGTTCCCACGCCACCCGCGACGATGGTTTCATCGGGAAAAGAGAGCAACCCTCGATCCAGGGCTCCGTCAAATAATGTCGGCGCATCAAACCGGGTGACTTCGTAACCCCGTTCCCAGAACGTATACGCGATTCGCTCCAGGTTCAGATAATTCGGATCCCCCTTTTGTCCCTGTTGCACATACGCCCGCATTGTGTTCTCCCGGAAACTGATGTTTTGCTGGAAATTGTCTCTCTCGGAATCTAAAAGTCATTAAATAGGATTGTATGACACCCACGAACATTCTCAGGTTCAAGGCACAAATCTCGACCTGTTGCGTGTCTTTCGCGCCTTTCGTGGTAGAATCAAACAAACTCCCCCCAGACCAGAGAGGCCCGCCATGACCACCGAACTGAAAATCAACCCGCTCCCCGCAGCAACCCCCGAAATCGGTCGCTGGCTCTGGGCTCTCGCTGAAGTCCGCCAGCGGACACTCCGTCTGGTCGGAGACATCGATCAACGGCTGCTCGACTGGCGTGGCTCCGACGGTGCTGAGAACTCCGTCGGCTCCCTGTTGTATCACATCGCCCTCGTCGAAATGTCCTGGCTCTATCTCGACCTTCTGCAACAGGAGTTTCCGCCCGAGGTCAACGATCTGTTCCCCTTTCCGATGGCGGACGACGCCGGCAAAGTCAGTCACGTTCCCGGCGTCACTCTGCAAGAACACCTGCAGCGACTCAATACCACACGAGAAATCGCACTCTCCCGATTTCAACAGATGACCCCCGACGAATGGCACCGGCTCCGACCTCCCGTCAACGACCAGCCCTACGAAACCACTCCCGAGTGGGCCGTCTTCCACCTCATCGAACACGAAGCCGGACACGCCTTCCAGATCTCCTCTCTCAAAGCCCGCTGGCAGCGGTTAGATCCATAGGCCGCATAATTCCACATCTTCAACCTTACCCAGCGCTGCTCCCACACCACCGATGATCGCCCCCGCGGTCGCTCCCAGTCCGATCGGCACGCCAAACGCATACAGGGCCACCGGGTGCGTTGTCGTCATGACCCTTTCATTTTCAATCAGATGCCCATTCGCTCTCTGTTCCACTTTGACGGAACCGGCCCAGCCCGCGGGCGCGAACGGACTGTAAGCGAGCGAGAACCAGAGCAGCAGCAGCGAGCCTCCCAGCATCAGCCCCGCGAATCCACCGGCGCAACCAAAGAACGCGATCGAAGAAAGCACACCACTCCGTTTGCCGACCGTCTTCCATCTCCCCGATTCCGGTGTCGCCAGATCTGCGGACTCAGCATCAGCATCTGCGGTCGTCTGTTCACCGGCGGTCTTTGTTTGTGTCGCCCGCTTTCGGGTGACTGCTCCTGTCAGCGCGAAGCCTACGCCTACCCACCAGCCACAATGCATCCACCAGCCATACAGATCCAGAGACGCTGCACGCTGATTGTCAGAACCGATTTCCTGAATCAGAAAGGCCCCCAGTCCAAACAGATTCGCAAAAACCAGCCCGCCAGCAGCCATTGCCAGCAACAGTCCATAGCCCTGTGCAAGTCGTTTCCCCAGCGTTAACAGCATCGGCATTTCTCCACTCAAGAAACAAGGGCAGGGTACGCAAGAATAGAATTTCCTGCCCTGCTTTCAACATTCACAACGCGGGAGAGTACTAAGGGGATCAACTTTTTTTCGTGCCTTTAGTGCCTTTCGTGGTAGCAAAAAAACTTTCGCGGTCCCCCCTAAAGAGGCCAGTCCCCTCCAATGCACTCCCGCTGAATCGCCGTCAGTTGCTCAATTCCCAGCGTCGCCAGTTCCAGCTGTGCGTCCAGCATTCCCCGATTAAACACGAGGCCTTCCGCCGTTCCCTGAACTTCCACGAAGTCGCCGCCGCCCGTCATCACCACGTTCATATCCACGCCCGCGGTGCTGTCTTCCACGTAATCCAGGTCAAGTACCGGCTCGCCCTCCACCACACCCACGCTCACCGCGGCCACACTGTTAGTGAATACCTTCTTCGGATCAAAAATTTCCCCCTCGGCCAGTTCGCACGTTTCCGGAATCGCCAGCACCGTATCCAGCAGCGCCAGGAAACCGCCCGTGATACTCAGCGTTCGCGTTCCCCCGTCCGCCTGCAGCACATCGCAGTCCACGGTAATCGTCCGCGGCCCCAGTGCGGCGAAGTCGACCACGGCCCGCAGGCTTCGGCCGATCAGTCGCTGAATCTCGCTCGAGCGTCCGTCCGCCCGCCGCTGTTTACGAGGTGACGTACTCCCCGGCAGCATGTTGTACTCCGCGGTCACCCAGCCGCTCGGGTTCTCGTCGTTCTTCTTCCATGGTGGCACACTGTTATCCAGGCTCGCCGTACACAGCACGACTGTGTCTCCTGCCGAGATCAGAATACTGCCGGGGGTCGCTTTCGTATACCGGCGTTCGACTTTGATGGGACGGAGTTGATCAGTCTGGCGAGAATCGTGGCGCATGGAAGAATCCTGTCTGCTTGAAGGTGTCATTGTAATCTGTGTTCAGCTTAATTTTTCGCTAAAGTTACCACGCTTTGACCGCAGATTTCAATGCAAGATCTCACGCTTTCCGATAAGATAGACGTCATACTCAAACCACGTTCGTTTTAGGAAGCGTCTCTCTTGCTGATCTCGGAAATTTTTCACTCACCCCAGGGCGAAGGGAAATGGATCGGGGTTCCCTCGATTTTCATTCGGACCAGTGGCTGCAATCTCCGCTGCTGGTTCTGCGATACCCCGTACACCTCCTGGAATCCCGAGGGAGAAAAAATGTCCGTCGATCAGATCCTGGAACACATCAAACAGTACGACTGCGAACACGTCGTCGTTACCGGCGGCGAACCGATGCTGAGCCACGAAATCGAATCGCTCACCCAAAGGCTCCACGCGGATGACAAGATCATCACCATCGAAACCGCAGGCACCATCCTCAGCGATGTCCATGCCGATCTGATGTCGATCAGCCCCAAGCTCTCGAACTCAACGCCGGTCGACAACCCCGAGTGGGCACACCGTCACGACGCCCGCCGCGATCAGCCCACCGTCATCCATGAACTGATCAAACGCCATCCCTACCAGATCAAGTTCGTCGTCGATCATCGGGAAGACCTCAGCGAGATCGAGGATTATCTAAAGCGCTACCCAGAAATCAACCGCGAAAATGTGTACCTGATGCCGCAGGGCACCACCGCCGAGATGCTCGCCGAACGCATGCCCTGGCTGGAAGAGATCGCGAAACAGCTCGGCTGTCAGGTCACCCGCCGAATGCACATCGAACTCTGGGGCAACGTCCGCGGGAAATAACTTCCTCACGCACAACTTCAACCGTGAAAGATCGCGGCCCGTGCCTGCTTCACCCGTTCGACGGCTGCCTCGGGCGTCTCACCCAGCACCGTCAGGTGTCCCATCTTGCGACCAATTCGCGATTCCCGTTTGCCGTACAGATGCACTTTCACATCGGGGAACTGCTTGAGCGCATTCCAGTCGGGCGGACCCGGCTCCCAGTGATCGCCCAGCAGGTTCGCCATCGCCGCCGGTCCCAGTGATTGAGTCGAACCCAGCGGCAATCCGCAGATCGCCCGCACCTGTTGCTCGAACTGACACGACACGTGCCCGTCAATCGTCAGGTGCCCCGAGTTATGCGGCCGCGGTGCAATCTCGTTGATCATCAGCCGCTCATCTGCGGTCAGAAAGAACTCGACGCACAGCACGCCCACCACATCCAGCCGCTCAAAGACGGCCCGTGTGATCTCTACGGCCTCTTGATTCACCTTCTCACTCTGTCCGGACGGAAACACCGAGATATCCAGAATATGATTCGCATGATCGTTCTTCATCGGACCATACCAGGCGAACTCGCCGTCCAGTCCCCGCACGCCTACCACCGACAGTTCGCACGTGTAATCGATGAACGCTTCCAGGATCGTCTCGTCCGCACCAACTTCGTTCCACGCCGACTCTGCTTCCTCGGGCGCGTCGATCTTCACCTGCCCCTTGCCGTCATAGCCCGACGTCGCCGACTTCAGCACCGCCGGACATCCCAGTTCGTCAATCGCGGATTTCAGTTCCTCCACCGACTTCACCACCGCGAACGGCGTCACCGGAATCCCCGCATCACGCAGGTCCGACTTCTCCCGGATCCGGTTCTGGGCCACATGCAGCACATGTGCGCCCGGACGTACCGGCGCATATTGCGAAGCGGCATCGGTTGTCACCGACAACACGTTCTCGAATTCAAACGAGATCACATCCACGTTCTTGGCGAACTCCGCGACCGCGTCCAGATCGTCATAGTCTGCGACCACTTCCTTGTCCGCCACCTGGCCGGTCGGCGTCAGGCGCTCGGGCGAAAAGACGTGCACGTTATAACCCAGTCGGCGGGCTTCGATGGCGAACATCCGGCCCAGCTGGCCGCTGCCCAGCATGCCCAGGGTCGCTCCAGGGGGAATCAGCTCACTCATAGTTTTGAATTTTCCAGTACGCTGTCGGTCTGATTCTGACAGAATTCCTTCATCTTCTCCCGCAGCTCGGGCCGCGAGTTACCCAGGATCCGTATCGCCAAAAGCGCCGCGTTCTTCGCCCCCGATTCTCCAATCGCCAGCGTCCCTACCGGCACGCCTCCCGGCATCTGGACAATCGACAGCAGCGAATCCAGACCCTGCAGAGCCCGGCTCTTCACCGGCACGCCCAGTACGGGCAGCACCGTCTGCGCCGCAACCATCCCCGGCAGATGCGCTGCACCCCCGGCACCCGCGATGATCACTTCGATCCCACGCTCCTCCGCGGCCTTGGCGTATTCGTTCATCCAGTCGGGCGTCCGATGAGCCGAGACCACGCGGCACTCATGCGCCACGCCGAACTGCTCCAGCAGCGCGGCCCCTTCCTTCATCGTATCCCAGTCGGATTGACTGCCCATGATCACGCCCACCAGCGGGGGACTCTGTTCTGACATAATGGAACCTTCGTATTCGAGATAGTACGCCACCCACTGGGCAGCGAATTTCTAAGTAAGCTTGTGTTATTCGGCTTGGAAGTGGCCCCGATAATAATCAATTTTCTTACCCGGTTGGAGTCTGCCATCCCCTTTTTTTACCCCCTCTTTCCGACAAGTGCGTGTTCGTTTGACTTTCTGACCCCGCTGGTCTAGTGTGAAGAGCGATTTTTCCATTCCCAGATGTGACATTTTGAAAGGATCTTCTTATGGCACGCCCTGTAACGCTATTCACCGGACAATGGGCCGACCTCCCGATTGAAGAAATGTGCAAAAAAGCCCAGGAATTCGGCTATGACGGTCTGGAACTGGCCTGCTGGGGAGACCATTTCGAAGTCGACAAAGCACTCTCCGACGACACCTACTGCAACCGCAAACGGGAACTGCTCGAAAAATACGACCTGCAGCTCTTCTCGATCTCCAACCACCTCGTCGGACAGGCCGTCCTCGATAACATCGATCAAAGGCACCAGGCCATCCTCCCCGAATACGTCTGGGGTGACGGCGATCCCGCCGGCGTCAACGAACGCGCCATCGAGGAAATGAAGAACACCGCCCGCGCCGCTCAGAAGCTCGGCGTCAGCGTGGTCAACGGCTTCACCGGATCCAGCATCTGGCACCTGCTCTACGACTTCCCGCCCACACCACGGGAAATGATCGACGCCGGTTACCAGCTCCTCGCGGACCGCTGGAACCCGATCCTCGACGTCTTCCAGGAATGTGGCATCAAGTTCGCCCTCGAAGTCCATCCCACGGAAATCGCCTTCGACATCTACTCCGCTGAAGCCGCCCTCAAGGCGCTCGACAACCGCGAAGAGTTCGGCTTCAACTTCGACCCCAGCCACCTCATCTGGCAGGGCGTCGATCCGGTTGAGTTCATCCGCTACTTCCCCGATCGCATCTATCATGCTCACATGAAAGACGCCTCGGTCACCCTCAACGGTCGCACCGGCATCCTGACCAGTCACCTCCCGTTCGGCGATCAGCGTCGCGGCTGGGACTTCCGCAGCGTCGGCCGCGGTGGCGTCCGCTTCGAAGAAATCATCCGCGCCCTCAACGACATCGGTTACGCCGGCCCCCTCTCCATCGAATGGGAAGACATGGGCATGAACCGCGAAATGGGCGCCCGCGAAGCCTGCCAGTTCACCAAGAACGTCGACTTCGCCCCCTCCGACATCGCCTTCGACGGCGCCTTCGGAGACTGATACCAGAACAGAGCTTCGGTTAGATCTGCTCAAGCAAAACAGGGAGTACGTTTTTCGTGCTCCCTGTTTTCGCGCGCAGTGAATCAAGAAATCACCCTCCACCAGAAGTCGTGTAGGGGCGGACCCATGTGTCCGCCCGCCTCTCGAAGCACAATTCAGATCAAACATTCCCAGGTCCCAGATCAATCCCCCCGGGTAGCCCCGAATGCAATTCGGGGTGAGCGCAGCGAACAGGAAACCGACAGAGCAAACTCCCAAACGCTCCTGCCAACCACCCACCCCAACCAACCACCGGGTGCCATCTGTCGGCTCGCCCGACAGTGCCATTCGAACCCACTTCTCCCACCTCAAACCACTGAACCTCCCCCACCTGTAAGTGCTCAAACGGACCTTGATCTCCTCTCCCCGTTGAATATTTTATTGCAATTGTGCTTCGCGCGCGAGGCGGACGATGCGTGCACTGGAACACGACGCTTAAGTGACTCAGATCCACCTGAATCGCCGTCGATTTTTCCAGCTTTTCACCAGAACAAAATGAACCGGTTCCCGCTGTCCCGTATGATTTCAAATCATTTCGCAGCACATTCAACCAGACTCGCCACCCACTCACTGCAAACTCACCACCACTCACAGCAAAATCGAAGCAGAAACCCCTTGACCTCCCCCCGCCATTCACGATGATCTCCTTCATCAGCAAACGCCTCACATTCAAAACGCCTGGTACTTTCAACCATGTAGGAGCGGCCCCATGTGTCCGCTGGCCGGTAAGAACACCACCAACCCGGGAAAACAAAGATGAACTTAAACATTCTCATACAAACGATAAGCACCCCCCGCATGCACCCCATCAATAACCTCGATCAGGAATACCGGTTCCGTATCGAAATCTGGAACGAGCAGGGGACTTCACAATACTTTGCCACAGTCGAACGATCCTTTTATTGCGATCTGCATGTCCTCTCGGCCAACACGACTGCCACCGAGATGATCGGCTCTGTCGAAGAACTGGTAGAGACGGAAGCAGAATTCTTCGACAGCGAACAACACGCCCTCGACAACGCACTCACAAAACTAAGTCACTTTTATGAACCGTTCTAATCTTCACCAGCAATCAAGGGTCGCCCCGAATGTAATTCGGGGTGAGCGCAGCGAACAGGAAACCGTCAGAGCAAGCTTCCAAACGCCCTGAAAAGCCCCATTCCCACAGTGCTCACAGAACCATGTAGGGGCGGACCCATGTGTCCGCCCGCCAGGCAAAGCGTCCCCACCACAAAACCAGCCATTCTACCACAGCGCCACCATCCCACAGAGATGAACACCAAACCCCAAACAAATTGACATCACTGTCCCAGCCCCGCATAATCAAATCCAGACATCACCAACCAGCCGCAACCCTCCCGCAGAGCACACTCTCATGCCCACACGCCTCGCACTCCTCATCTGCCTCCTGGTCATCACCGCCGCCAACTCCCTCCCTGCGGCACCAACAGAAACCTACGGCCCCGCATTAACTCCCCGGAAGGTCAACGGCATCGACGCCTGCCAGGCCGTCGCCGTGGCAGGCAACCGACTCTATGCCACCGGACGCGGCAAGTTCCACGTGCTCGACATCACCCAGCCCGAAAAACCGGTCCCGCTCGGCGAACTCTCCGGCCTGGGCAACACGCGCCAGCTCTTTATCAAAGACAACATCGCTTATATCACGGCCCGCCAGGATGGACTCTGGCTCGTCGATATTTCCGCTGCGAACAAACCACAACTGCTGAGCCACTACGACACCGTCGAAATGGCCACCGGCATCAGTGTCTCCGGCTCTCTGGCCTTCGTCGCCACGCGGCAGTACGGCGTCGAAATCATCGACGTCTCCAACCCCCGCGCCCCGCAACATGTCAGCATGCTGAAAACGGGCGAAGCCCAGTCCTGCTGGTCCCGCGACGGCATCCTCTATATCGGCGACTGGGCGCCCCGGAAACTCGTCATCGCCGACGTCCGCAACCCCCGCCAGCCCACGATCATCAGTGAAGCCCCCCTCGACGGCTTTGGTGACGGCGGCTGCCTCCGCGGCAACTATTGCTTCGCCGCCACCGGACACCATTCGCGGGGGAGCCGCGATGACGGCCAAGGGCACGGACTCGAAATCTTCAATGTCGCCGATCCCAAACAGCCGACCTTCGTCTCCCGCGTCAAGTTCCCGGCCTCCTATCACATCTCGAACGACATGTGGACCGCCCGCGTCGCCGGTGATCACTGTGTCGTCGCCGACACCTGGAACGGACTCTTCGTCGTCAACATTCACGACATCAAGCAACCGCGGATCGTCGCCCACGCCGTCCTGCCACCCAGGTCAAAGAGTGACAACACCCCCGACCCGGTCGGCGGCATCGCCCTCGGCAAGGGAGTGATCTACGCCGCCGGCATCTTTACCGGACTCTACGTCGTCCCCGCGCCCGGCCTCGCCACTCCGGTCATCCCCGAACAGGACCGGGCACCCGAACTGAAAGCCGCTTCAGACCAGGCCGGTGATCCCCGTTTCCTCACCTACCAGCCCGGCGGTCAGGTCCGCTCTGCCACCGTCGTGGGCGACATCGCCTGGGCCGCCTGCGGCAGTGCCGGAATTCATGCGGTGCAGCTCGGCAAAACCCTGGAGCCGGTCAGCGTGACCAAAGGTAAAGGCGAGGTCATGCACCTGGCCGTCTCCGGTTCGCGACTCTACGCCGCCGAGAACGACGCCGGGCTCGCCATCTACGACATCGGCCCCGAATTGAAACTGACCGAAATCGGTCGCCTCCAGTTGAAGAACCGCAATGTGAAACAGGTCGCCTGTCCCGCCCCGGGGCGGTTCGCCTTATACCACTGGGGCAGCTCAGCCGTGGAGATCGCCGACCTCCAGGACCCCGCCCACCCTAAGGTGGTCTTGAAAGACTCCCAGGTCGGCCTGTTCTACGGCGATCAGCTGGTCCCCGAACTGCTGGGGGGCCGTTACCTGGTCGCCTACTGGCACCGCAGCGGACCAGCCTGGTACGACGTCTCCGGCGAGAAACCCGTTTACCAGGGCAACACCCCCGACGAGCGGCGCTACAGCTTTACCGACGGCGTCTGTCTGCGGGGCGACAAACTGCTGCTTATCAAACATGGCAAGCTGCAACTGTTAGACCCCGGCGACCAGCGCGAAGTCAGTCAGCTGCCCGCCATCACAGTCCCCGGCCATCGTCTCCGCGGCCGCCCCACCACCGACGGCAAACAACTGGCCCTCTCCCGCCGCCCCGATCAGAAGGTAGAACTCTACGACATCACCGACATCCAGCACCCCAAACCCCTCCGCGAATACGATCTAAAGGGACACCCCGGCGCCTGCCGCTTCTGGAACAGCCAACTCCTGATCCCCACCGGCTACCAGGGCCTACTGCTCGAACGACAAACGAAGCCCTGAGTAACACAAGATGAACCCAACCAACAGCCAGACAACGGATCTTGTTTTGGGGGACTCACCAGCCGGAAAGACCAATCAGCCGCAGAGCGTTAGACGCGGTTGAAACGATCCTCACCGGGTGGCACTGTTGGCTCGTCCAACAGTGCTCAGCAAACCCCCACCAACCCTGAGCGGCAAGGCACTAGCCGCCGGTAAAAACCAACAGCAGAAACAACTGGCAATTACCAGAAAGGCTCTGCCCCACAGCGAGAAAAACTGGTAACCTGATAGTTGAGCAGGCTTCAAAAATGTGATTGCTACTAAATATGAGGTAAGAGATATTTAATGTTATCTAAAAAGACGTGTTTACTTTTAGGAGCTGGTGCCAGTGCGCATCTTGGATTTCCTCTCGGTGCCAAGTTGCGAATTGATATTCTCGACATTCTTCGTGATTTAAGAAATAAACAAACTTGGCCTGAAGAGTTCATAAGGAGTGAAGAGGATCCTCTATTATTCTATGAGAGGTTTGCCCATGGAAATTGGTCATCACCAGATGCTTTTCTTGAGAAGCACCGAGAGTTTATCAAAACAGGAAAATACTTGATCTGTCGTTGCCTGGCGAGCTGTGAAAAAGATTGGATAATCACTTCTCAAGGTGGATGGTATGACAAGTTAATATCTTCAATCCATGTTAATCATCCAGACAAGTTAAAAGAGAACAAGCTTTCTATTGTCACATTTAACTATGATAGATCGATAGATTACAGACTTCATAAATATATTGAAAATCAATTTGAAATAGAGCCATCTAAAGCTTGGGATATTTTGACTGAATCAATACCGATTGTTCATGTACATGGAACTCTTGGGAAATATCCAGAGTCTCCATACGGAGATACCACTAACTTCTATGAACGGGGACAAGACATAAAGATTATTTCAGAAGTGGAAGAGAAGACGAATGAGTTCAAACGTGCTTCAGATCTGCTAAATGAAGCTGACAGGGTTGTGGTATTTGGGTTTGGATTTGCTCCCGATAATGTACGCAGGTTGAACTATTTCAGGGAGCAAGAAGTTGAAGATAGAGACATCATTATTGCAACTGGACCAAGTCAGGGTTCAGCTGCAGAGGATTCAACTGCAGATTGGCTCAAACAATGGGGTCTGGTAAAAAATAAGCATCATTATCCGGTAGATACTGAGCGACTATTTAATATCCACCTAAATCCTTTCAGATAAATATCAAACAAATAAAGGTCCCACGAACCCAAAATCCCGTTTGATGTGATGAGCTTAAATCATGGGTCTTGATGGCGTCGAACTTGTCATGGCGATTGAAGACAGATTCGGTATCACGATACCGGACTCCGTCTATTCAGAAATACGCACGGTTGATGATTTGGTTGGATTCTGCCTCGATCGCATTCACGCCGCTGAGACAGTGTGTTGCCCTTCGTTGTCCAGTTTTCTCTCGTTGCGATGTCTCGTGCGTGAGATCAGAAATGATCCTGACCTGCGATTACGCCCACGAGACAATGTCGAAACAGTGCTGGATGAATCTGATCGAAAACGTCTTTGGCAGCAACTACCCGAGTTGCTGGAATCGCATCCGCGTGAGCTGAGACGACCTGCCTGGTTGCGCAAGACTCTGATAGTGTTCGTTCTGAGTTTCCCGATTGTGTTGATGGCATTCCTTCCGTGGCACATTGAAATACTGGCGTTGATCTGGTTGGCAACTATCGCATTGGGCATTATTCTCCATTGGCTCACTCTAAGCATGCGGACCCGGACGCCAGACAGATATACGACGTTTGGAGAGATCACAAAACGGATCGTGGGAGTGACTGTCGCAACGAATCCACCTGCCGAAACAGATTACGACACCGTGTTTTCAATCATCAAAGAAATTGTTATCGATCAACTCGGCGTCGATGATGACGAGGTTGTTCCCTCCGCCCGATTTATACAAGACCTCGGCTTGGACTGACACATTTCAAGACAATGCACGCTCAGCCTCCGGTAAAAACAATACCAGAAAACCAGCCTGGAATCACAAACATGCGTTTTGGAAACCCGTCCACTTTTGCCATCGACGTCATGAACGAACCCCACCTGACGGTCCCGTCAGCCGTCTGGGGGCGAATGTGTATTCGCCTGCCAGAGGCGACCATCGGCGATTATGCTGACGAAAACTGCGCGCTCTTTCCCGTTTACCGTCAGTTTTCTACCTTGGTCGAGTCCCTCGAATCCCGTTGGGACGAGGCCTTTCACGACTGGTCCGACGAGCAGATCTTCCAGAAATTATATGAGGTACTCTGGCAGGGAGGCAGCAGCAATGCGGAAGCAGGCCGAGGACTGATTCGATTTGGAAAGTTCTACTTCCTGGACAACCAGTCGGGAGAACAGTTCAACGGTTATTTTTCATTCTTAGTCCGTCGACCCAATGGCACCGTCACGATCCTTTACAAACTCCGCGACTACCAGCACAACAATGGCCCACAAGGAGCAGCTACCATCAATCAAGCGGAATTCTGCGACACGGTCAGACAGTTTCTCGACTGGTTCGATTCAGAACAGAAACGCCTGCAGGGGGAATAAGTACCAGAGAATATAACTGAGGAACAAAACGAGTATTCTATGGTTCATTTATTCCCAGTTATTACTACATCAGGGAAATCTCGAATCCATTTGTCGTCACATCCCTCAAGTTTATAAAATGCAATTATTTTTGCAATTATCTCCTCCGCAACGTCAATAATTGCTTCCGTACCTCCAGAGAGTGCCTCTTTTTCATAAGGGTAACGTGCAGAAACGAATAGTGTGTCGAATTTATCTATTAAGTAGTCTCGATATGGTTGAATCCCAAGCTGATTGCGTATCGCTTTTGGTATTTTATCAAACAGCTCTGAAAGATTGTGAGTGTGAGCGCCTGCGTATCGATAATGTTCGGCCATATATGGCTCGTCTGTTGTACTCTGAGGGCCATCAATCTCAGCATTGAAGCTCTTGAACAAGATTTCCAGACCGACACCAACGTTAACCATAGAAGGAGAATAGAGGTTATTATCCCAAAGTAGGCGTGAACTTCGAATGAAATCATATGCTGCTTCTATCATCCACGGTCTGAAATCCATTTAAATGCTCCTGTTTAGTTCAACTGAGTTTCTAATGTCTTAAGTTTAGAGCTATTTTATAGCCTATGGGTTCGCAAACAATAAAATAACACCTCGAAACAAACTGAGTTAAAAATGGCAGGAACACTGGTATTATCACAAGACTTATGCTGGATGCCAGCCGGCTGGATTTATGATGCTGCGCTGGAGCATCTAGCCGTGCTTCTGAACGAACAGGATGAAAAGTTAAGTGAGTTGTTCCGCAATTCTCTCATGGAAGTGAATGGTGGATTCTTAAGCCTTGAGGAAGCACCCATTGCTGATCTGAAATTGATCGAAAATGCTCTCGGAACAATGATCGAAATGGTCAAGACAGCAGGACCTGATGCAATGTTTTATCCTAAATTCTTCGATGGTTATGTGAATCATCTGGAAGAGTTGGGGAGACTGTTAGCTCAACGGCTCAAAGCAGACCAGGTCTAACCCCTTTTCAAACTACGCACCATTTATATCAAAGAGACGAACGATAGCCCTGGATCATAGTCTCAGTACATTCCGCATAGTTGCTTAGTAATGTCCGTAGACCATCGATGTTGGGTAAGCCAACGAGTTCTGCAAAAACAATCGCCTCATTTGCTTCTTGTCTATCGCCGCCGTATTCCCAGACATGCAGCACAATCATCTCGAAGATGGCGTTGTCTATCGAACGAATCGTTTCATACTCATTCGGGCATTCCGCATACCATGAAATGCATTCATGGGGATTGCTATTCAAATCGAGTGCGTAAAGTTTTTCTGAGTGCTGCCACAGAGGAAGTAATTTTCGCTCGAAAAAGGTTGTCCAGTCGCCGGGCTTGTCAGGCCATCCCTGAGAATAAAAGTTAGACGGTTGTTCAAAGTATTCTTGAAACGGGCCAATCTGAAGAGTGCCAGCAAATAATTGTTTGAGCTCAGACCGGATGGCCAACTCATCAATCTCACTGATTCGATCTTCGTTGAGAACGTGCATTCAATTCAACTTTCATACGAAGGTGTGCTGGTCTAGATCCAATAATTGCTGGTGGTCTCATGTAAAATAATAATATTGGATGATAATGTTATCAGCTCCATTAATCATTGAGACTTGCATCTTTATCTGCCCCACAAACCCGATTCAAATATCCCACCAGCGGCCCCGGTTCATTAATTCCCACCCAAATTCCTTCCCCACAGTTGCCCCCTGTCTCAAATTCGATTCTCATAGAACCACAGACACAGTAATTCCCCCAGTCAGAAACCACGTGGCAACTTCCTGCTCCGTGCGCCTCTGTCTGCACCCCTGTTAATCGACGCGCTTTGAGGAACATCCTGATGCAGCTGTTACGGTCCACGTTGATCCTGTCTCTGGCCCTGGTCGCCTGGAGTTCTGACCTCTTCGCACAGCAAACCCCGAAATTCGCTCCGGTGAAACCCGCCGGCGATCCGGCGACCTTCGGGGCGAACATTCAGCGGACCATGACCCTGCTGGCCACCAGCACGCCGGAAAGACGCAATCGGGTCCGCATCCTGTTCTACGGCCAGTCCGTCACCCGCAATCCGTGGTGGGAAGACGTGGCGAATGACCTCCGCCAGCGGTTTCCGCACGCCGACCTCGAAATCGAAAATCGCGCCATCGGCGGCTATGGCGGACCGGTCCTGATCAACACCGCCGAATTTGATCTCTATCCCTTCTACCCGGACCTGGTGATCTTTCACGTCTGGTCCGGGGTGGAAACCGGCCACCAGGAAAAAATCATCCGCCGCATCCGTGAGCGGACCACCGCCGAGGTCCTGCTCTGGACCAGTAACCTGCGCTGGCCGAGTACCGTCCCGCCGGACGGCGATCCGCAGCATCCCGACGTGCTGGCCAAAGACGCGCAGGATCAGGCGATTTCCGATCTCTACTTTCGCCTGGGCCGCGAACTCAATTGTGAAGTGGCCGACGTCCGCACCGGCATGCAACATTATCTCAAACAAAATAACCTGGTGGTGAAAGACACCCTCCGCGACACGGTGCACCCGAACAAATTAGGAAACTTCCTCATCGCCGAGCTGGTCAAACCGCATCTCCGCTATGATCCCAGCTTTCCCGATGACAAGTGGAAAGACCTTGTTACCGAAATCCCCGTGAATGATCCCCGTCTCCAGCACAAAGACGACGGCTCCCTGACCCTGAATTTTCAGGGCAACCGCATCGACGTGATCGCAGCTCCCGGTGACGTTGCTCCCAGTGACGCAGCGAAAGCTGACGTGCTGCTGGACGGGAAATCCCCCTCACAATTCCAGGAGCTCTATTATCATACCCGCCCCAGCCCCACGCCCGTCGCGGGACGCCCGGCCTTCAATCGCATCGATCATCGGGCCCCGCTGCAGGTGGAAACCTGGACCGCCCGCATCTTCGAATGCGATCTGGAAAAGGATGTGCTGCGGTATGAAGTCAGCGGCTCCAAAACGGGTCCCGACGGCACCGGCGATCACAAACAGCGTTTCGTTTCCCACTCCGGTCGCGTGGTGATCGAACCCCGGATGTGGATGGTCAACTGGTCCCTGCGGTATCGCAAACAGAGTCTGCCTGAGGATTACAAAGTCACCTGGGAAACAAAACCGCTGTTTGTAGACGTCTGGCAATCCCCGGCGGTCACAGACCCTGCCAAAGAATATCCCACAGTCCTCGCCCAGGGCTTCAAAAACGGCGACCACAGCCTGACACTCAAGCCACAGACCCCAGGCAAACTCCCCGTCAAAGCCTTCCGGATCTATCGACCGCCGTTGAAAGTTTCCGCTGAAGAATAAAAGGGGGTAAGAAAGCGCTTTCAACAAAAGATTTGAATTCTCCGGTTCTTTTGTTGTCACAGTTGCCCTCCGCACTAATTTCGAGTCTCATGTAATCGCAGGCACAGTAATGATCAACGACGGAGGCCACGTTGCGCTTTGAGGGAAGTGCGCCTCTGTCCGCTCGCATGACTATCGCACCAGCATGAGGAATTCCCATGATGCATGAGTTACTGTCCCTGTTGATCCTGGCCCAGGAAGAGAAAACCGAGAGTGTTGCCATTCACGCGATCGTTCCGTTTGTGGTGGGGACCGTTTTAATCCTGATGGGCCGCCATAATATTGTCAATCGGACGGCTCAAGGCAAAAAAACAATCGGCGGCAAGATGCTGGGAATCAAGACCGACTACGAAGGCACCTCAGCCGTCCAAATGGGCTGGATCCGCATTCTGTGCGGGATGCTTATGATCGGCGTGGGTATCTATCTCATTATGAAATAGCCAGGGACGGTGCAGAATTGTAACGCCCGGTGCTGCTTGCTTCTAAGATTACGGTTACAGTCAGAGATACGAATCTTATCATCGGAGAAAACATGCTGGGTGCGATCGCGGGTGACATCATCGGCTCCGTTTACGAAGGACGGAAACAGTGGATGCTCGAGCGGCATACCGACTTTGAACCGCTGTTCGCGCGGAAGGCCCGCTTTACGGATGATACCGTGCTGACGGTCGCTGTCGCAGATTATCTGCTCAACGGCGGCAACCTGGTGGAAACGCTCAAGTCTTACACGCAGACCTATCCCCGGGCCGGCTACGGGAAAGCTTATCTGGAATGGGCCTTCGGCGAGGATGAATTGCCCTACAACAGCTTCGGCAACGGTTCCGCGATGCGCGTCAGCCCGGTTGCCTGGGCGTACTCTTCACTGGATGAAGTACTGCACTATGCCCGAGAGACGGCAGCCGTCACACACAATCATCCCGAGGGCATCAAGGGAGCCCAGGCCGTGGCCGCCAGCATCTTCCTCGCACGCACCGGTTCGACAAAACAGGAGATCGCGCACTTTATCTCCGGGCGGTTCAACTACCATCTGGACGACACCATCGAACGTATCCGCTGGACTTACAACTTCGATTCCTCCTGCCAGGGGTCTGTCCCCCAGGCGATCCTAGCTGCCCTGGAATCGACTGACTTCGAAAACGCGGTCCGCCTCGCCGTCTCTCTCGGCGGTGACTGTGACACGCTGGCCTCAATCGCCGGTGCCATCGCCGAAGCCCTGTACCACGGCGTTCCCGCAACAATCGCCACGCAGGCCCGCGCACACCTGGACGATGATCTGACACACGTGCTGGATTCCTTTAATGCGACCTACCTCCAGAACCAGAATTAACCGGATCACGGGTTGGTATGATAGAACAGAATGAAGCATTAGAAATTTCGAGGAGTCTGTTTACAGAGCCTGACTGAGGGAAAACCTGGAAATCACATGATTCAAAATAAACGGCAACTGGTTGACGCAATCGAGGCGGCAGGACTGCCACAGAATTTACTGAAAATCTGGGACGGAGACGTTCCGGCACAATTGCGTTACACCTTACAGGATCCCTCTTCATTCTTTGAGGCTTTCCTGATGCACCCTGAAGGATTTCCCTCGCCGGACGAACTCGTCATTCTCTGGCAGACCAATGGCGAATCGATCGTGGGCTATCTGTCAGTCACGGGAATATTTATCCGCAACTACCTGGAAGATGGCCCCGACGATTGCGATGTGCTCGGTTCCACATATCAGCAAATGTTGGGCGAGCTGTTCTCGAAACTCATCATGCGTGAAGTGCCAGATCAGGAACTGGCCGAGTGTGTTGATTTCCTGGACTTTCGATATTTACCTCAACTGCAGGGATTTATGGCTCACAATCCCGACTGGGAAACCAACACAATCCCGTTCATTGCCGGATTAGAAGCCTCTGCCTCCCCACCTGATTCTGATTCAACATCCGGCTGAAAGAACCTCCAATGGATATTCCAGAAATCTCACAAGAAATCAGAGAGCTGATTAATCAGTCCTTCTGGACTTCATCCAGTCTGGAACTCGCTGAACTGGTTGAGAACCGCACACAAGAAGTTGATCCGATTGAGTTTCTCGCTTTTAACTGTCTGAATTCTGCCCGTGGTACCATCGCGCAGTTGTTTTATCTTTCCTCACATCTCTGGCAGCATTTTGATGCCGCTGCGGTGATCCAGCTGATTTCGCAGGTTCATCCCCGTCCGATGCCGGTCTGGGCCTGGGATGGTGGAGAATATGGTGACGTAACTTTCTTCGTGAGAGATATGAACCTCAATATTTTCAAATGGACCACAAGACCAGAACTGGACTCACATGAAGCAGAGCAAATTCTGAAATATGGCAGAATCAACGCAGCACTGCTGGTTCCCAGATCGGATTGGGGTGACGAAGAAGATGCTGATGAGGAAGATCCCTATGAGGAATTGTGTATGCAGCGACGTCAGGTATTGCGTCATCGAATACTAGGCGAATTTCCGGATCTCGACACAGAAGGCTGGGGCGAACCGGAATTGTCAGAATCGATCGACATGATCATCCGCGACAGGGGTTAGTCGTCCGAATTAAGCCAGCAGCATTTCAGAGGACATCGGAGTTGCTGGCTGCCTGAAACCTCCTCTTCCCGTGCAATCAACAACCTTCTGCAATTCCCGAGAGACCTGCTGTGTTAAAGTCACTGGGAAGAAGATTTCTAACTTCGCTCTAAATCATCCTCAAAATACCATTTCCGAGACACCGATTGATTTATCAGTAATTGGTAAACCGTGCAGTTCCGTTCGTGGTGGTGCCAGCTGGACCAGACCCAGCCTGTTCGTTCCGTGTTAACGTTCTCGCCGATAACCGTTCTGACATGTTCTCCTGCTTTGAACTTCGCATGTTCGTCGGATTTCATACCCAGAGATTGAGCCCAGAAAGCTGTTGTCGATTGGGAGAAATGATGGCAGCAGTGAATCAGAATTTTTGTTTGCAACTTCGAAAGTGCTTCTAGAATATGCCCTGTCCGGACAGGAACCGGTTGTTGAAGCCCCGCTTCCGTCTGCAACAGGCAGAAGATCACGCCGTTCTCTTCAGTCGATTTGCAGTTGACAATAAGAGGCTGGCCATCAGTCGAGAGATCATACTCGCTATATGGTTTATCCCACGAAAAGGATTCTAAAGTTCCGAGAAGAAAACGTGCGAGCCGATTTGCACAAATGCCTGGATTACTCCATCGAGTACAATGCTTTCCGACAGACAGAGTAGCATCTAACTCAAGTGATCTTCCCTCGTCAGAAAACAGTATCTCATACAACTGGATCTCAAAAATTTCTGTTTGCATGAATTTACCTGCTGGTTCAATCAAACAATAAAAGGTACCAGGTCCATTCAATCTTAATCCAGTCACTAATTTTGTTTCAGGCAGAGTAACGCGCAGATTGATAAATCTGGTGGAATCAGGAATCGGTATTGTCCTGCAGCAAGTGCTTTTCCACCCAGGGACGAAGCCCCTTGCTTTCGAACGATCCCTGGTAGGACGTTGAATTGCCTGACTTCTTAACAAAGTATCCGATCACGCTCTGCGGGAAGCGGGGATTGAGGTGCAGTTCAAATTCATGTCGCGTTGTACCATCCACCACAGTGTACCACGAAGCGGTGTAGCGTGGATGGTTCGGAGCGTGCCCCACAGCATCAGCGATACCTGTTGCGAAGCCGGTCAGTATTTGGGGATCCTTGAAGTGGGCCATGCGGTTTTTTCCGGATCGATCAAACACGGTGATTTGTTTGAGCTGCTCATCCTGCAACTGGTTCAGGGCTTTCAGGTTCGCCATCTCGCGCTGCATTCTGGGCAGGGCAAAGCCAAAGGCCATGCCGGTGATGATGACCGCGAGTAGCCCCATCAGGCAGGCGACTCCGATCCACGCTCGACTGGTGGGCGCCGACTTGATTTGCCACACAACACCGATGATGAACCCCGGCAACGTGCCGGCGACAGCTCCCAGCCAGAAGTTCATGAACCAGAAATGGTGCAGGGAGAGCGCCAGGCAAACCGCACCTCCCACAAACTGGCAAACGATCACAATCACAATGATCCGCCAGGTGCCCCTGAGGTCCATGGCGTTGATTTGTCCGTGTTTCATGTCTTACGTCTATATCCGGGAGTAGGAAAACGCTGTCAGGATCATTAAAACTTTCTTGAGGTTCATTCCTGTATTCTACACGGTCACCCAGCAGGGGATACAGCTAATTCAGGAACCTTCAACTCGCATTGGGGAGTCTCAACCTGCACTCTTTTTACATTTGCCCGCAAATCAATCATAATGCAGCAAAGAACTTACAACGCTTCTACAACCACCAACGAAAACGCGCCCATGCTTTCCGAACTCAAACTCCTCGACGCCACACTCCATCGCACGGACACGCAGACCCGCATGCCCTTTCGGTTCGGCATCGCCGTCATGACCGCGGCCCCGCACGTCTTCCTCAAGTGCCGCTATGAAATCGGCGGGCAGGTCGTGACCGGCATCGCCGCCGAGGGACTGCTGCCCCGCTGGTTCGACAAGTCACCCGAAAAACAGGCGGACCAGGAAATCGACGAAATGCTGCAGGTCATCCGGCAGGCCGTCGCGTTCGCTCGACAGGCGGCACCTGCGCCCGCGTTTGATTTCTGGCGACAGGTCTACCAGTCACAGGTCGCCTGGGCCGCGGAGCAGGGCTTCCCTTCATTATTGGCCCAGTTCGGCGTCACGATGGTCGAACGGACTCTGCTCGACGCACTCGCCCGGGCCGAACGGTGCAACCTGGCCACGCTGTTACGGGAGAACCGCGTCGGCCTCGATCTGTCCGCCATTCATCCCGAACTGAAAGGCCACACGCCGGCTGAGTTCCTCCCCGCACAACCGCTCACGAAAATCATCGCTCGCCACACGGTCGGACTTTCCGATCCCCTGACCGCCGCCGACCTCACCCCGGAAAACCGCATCAACGACGGCCTGCCACAGACGCTGGAAGACTGCATCCGCGCCTACGGACTCAGGCATTTCAAACTCAAGGCCCAGGGGGATGTCGACCTCGATCTGGACCGGCTCCGCGCCATCGCTCAGGTCATCACCGCGCATTGCGGCAACAACTACGCCTTCACGCTGGACGGCAACGAGCAGTACCGTGAGTTCCCCCGCTTCGTCGAACTCTGGGACGGCATTCAGGCCGACGCGGCTCTCTCGGCCTTCTTTGAAAACCTGATCTTCATCGAGCAGCCCCTGCATCGTAGCGTGGCCCTCGACCCGGCCATCGCGCACATTGCCGACTGGGAAAACGGGCCGCCGGTGATCATCGACGAATCCGACGCCGATCTCAGCGCACTCGAACAGGCACTCCAGCTCGGCTACGCGGGGACGAGCCACAAGAACTGCAAAGGCATCCTGAAGGCGACCGCCCATCGCTGCCTGATCAACCACCGCAACGCCACCGAAAACACAAATCGCTACCAGATGAGTGGCGAAGACCTGGTGAATATCGGCCCGGTCGCCCTGCTGCAGGACCTCGCCGCCCAGGCAGCCCTGGGCATTACCTCCGTCGAACGCAACGGCCACCACTACTTCCATGGTCTGACTCCATTCCCCAAACCAATCAGCCAGCTGATGCTCGCCCAGCACGGCGACCTCTACACCGAGATGGACAATGGCTATGCCCGCGTCAACATCACAAACGGCGAACTCAACCTGGCCTCGATTAACGCCGCCCCCTTCGGCATCGGTGTGGAAGTACCCCTGGACGGCTTTGAGGAACTGTCACTCTGAGGACTTTTTACTAGGACTGTCCCATGTCGGAAATGGAATTAATACAAGCCCTTGAGCGACTGTTACCAACTGAAAAAATCATGAGCGATGCTCGGGATCTGATCGAGGAGTGTGAATATCAGTTTGATTTCGACGAGGATGGCCTGGTGTCTATTCCTGTGGACGTTGAATTGATCTTCATCTCCAAAAGCGCCTTATATACGCCGTTTGATGTCCATTTTGGGACCGGTTATAAGTCGATCGTGGCGGTTGGAAATGCCCGGCAGTATGATCTTCATATATCTGATCTGGTTGCAGATTATGGTTTCATCACTCTCTGGTACAATCGAGATGCTAAATTAATTACGACTGATGTTATGCAGAAACTCTTCAGGTAACTGGATGCGAAATAATTCGTGTCTTTCGTGGTAGTAATCAAAACCATCACAGTGAACCCCGTCCATGACCACCGACTATAACAAAATCGCCGCGCAGTACCGCGAAGTCAAAGGACGCCCCTGGCGGTCGCTGGTCGAAGAGTATTCGCTGCTCCAGCTCATCGGCCCCGTGGCTGGCCTGAAGGTCGTCGACCTCGCCTGTGGCGAAGGCTTCTTCACCCGCAAACTCAGGCAACTGGGGGCCACCTCGATTGTCGGCACCGATGTCTCCCACGAGATGATCAATCTGGCAACCGAGCGGGAACAGCGTGAACCGCTGGGCATCGACTACCTCGTCGAAGACGTGCGGGCAGAAGGCCCCCGGCTCGACCATGATCTCGCGGTCGCTGCCTGGCTACTCGTCTATGCCCACGACCGGGAGGAACTGGCTGCCATGTGCCGGGGCCTCGCGCGTCAGCTCAGGCCCGGGGGACGGCTCGTCACACTGACCACCAATCCGCAGCTCTATTTCTTCCCCGAGTTTGATTACCAGAAGTACGGCTTCCAGATTCATCTCGAAGACCAGGTACGCGAAGGTGCTTTGATCCGCTGGACGGGCCGTCTCAAAGATGGCTCCCAGCTCGAAGTCGTGAACTATTACCTCCCCGAGGAAGCCTATGCCTCCGCCCTGGAGTCGGCTGGTTTTCAAGACATTACCTTTCATCCACTCACTCTCTCCCCGGAAGCAGCCGACGAAGCAGATTACTGGGCCGACATGATCAACCAGCCCCCGGCTATCATGATCGAAGCCATCCGGAAATAGGCCGCGATCTGCAGTCCAGCGGTCGATGTTCAGAACTGCCGCATTGTTCTATAATCGTCTCTGGCGCGCAGAGTTCACGCAGTAGTCAGAGTTAGGAAAAGGTTGTCAGCAGTGACAGACAGGAATGATCGGGAAAGGCTTGAGGATTTCATCGCACAATTACAGTCGCAGTCGGGCCTCAATCCGCTGAAGTACGAACGCATGCTGGCTGAGTTGCACGCGACTCAGCCGTTGGACGGGCACGACGCAGAGGGCCGCCGACAGATTGCCTTTTTCGATGCGAAGCAGTACGACCTCAATTCATTTTCCGCACGAAACGACGACAGCTTCCAGTTGATCGCCATCGAATCGCCCCTCAATGAACAGACCGCCTCCGCGGCTGCGGGCTGCAAGGTGGTCTGCATCTTCGTCAATGATGAAGCGCACGAGTCGGTCATCGCGCGACTCGCGGAACTGGGCGTGGAACTGATCGCCCTCCGCTGTGCCGGCTTCAATAATGTCGATCTCGAAGCCTGCCGCAAATATGGCATCAGCGTCGTACGGGTGCCCGCCTATTCGCCGCATGCGGTCGCCGAACATACCGTGGCGTTGATGCTGATGCTCAACCGTCATCTGCACCAGGCATACCTGCGGAACCGGGCCGGGGCGTTCATTCTGGATGGACTGACCGGCTTCGACATGCACGGCAAAACTGTCGGCGTTATCGGCACCGGGAAGATCGGGCAGTGTGTCGTCGAGATTCTGACCGGCTTCGGCTGTCATGTGCTGGCCTATGACGTACATGAAAATCCAGAAGTCGCCAGCCTGCCACAGACAAAGTACGTCGCTCTGGACGAACTGCTCTCCCAGTCCGATGTCATCACGCTGCATGTGCCACTCTTCGAAGAGACCTATCACCTGATTAACCAGGAAACCATCGCCCGCATGAAACCGGGGGTGATGCTGATCAACACCTCGCGGGGAGGCCTGGTCGAAACGGTCTCGCTGATCGACGGCTTAAAGACCGGCCAGATCGGCTACGCCGGCCTGGATGTCTATGAAGAAGAGGCGGGTATTTTCTTCCACGATATCTCCAATCAGGTTCTCGACGACGACGTACTGGCCCGACTGATGACATTCAATAATGTCGTGATCACTTCGCACCAGGCGTTCCTGACGAATGAGGCCCTGGATAACATCGCCGAAACCACCTACGCCAACATCGAAGAATTCTTCGACGGCAAACGGGGCACCGACCTGACACACCACGTCGGGTAACAGAGTGTAGTTGATCCAGCGTCGACACATTAGCCGGTGTGCCGCACCTCATTCCCGAAAAATTCCACCGACCACACGCTGCCATACTCGCTGATCACATCCACGAACCAGTATCCCGTCTCGGGTTCGACCGTTATTTTATCCAGGGTGACCGGACGCGAATCCTGGTGGGGGACGTTATGCAGGTAGTAAGCCAGGTTATGCAGAATGCGAAAGGCTACGCAGAGCGCTTCATCATCGACGCCAGTCTCACCTCCCGGCAGCACGAGGTCAATATCATCGACCTGAATCCACGCATCGGCTAACTCCGGCGGCCGCCAGATCGGAGCCAGGTTTTCGGTGTATCCATACCACCAGTCGCCTTCCAGATCGCCGGCCGACTCTGTCAGTCCCATGTCAAACAGCGTGTTGAGTTGATACAGAACCCAGAGCGCATAGTTCCTTGGGGTATTGACCGTGCATAATAACTCCAGCCACTTTCGTTCCCCCAGGAAGACAATGCCGTACCGTTTCTCAAAACCAATCAGTTCCCGGATCCGACTGTTGACTTTATCCGACGACAGGTCACTCTTGCCAATCAGCGATTCCTCACCGATCTCCTGTTCGAGTTTGCGATATTCAGACCACGGCAAAAAACGCCTTTGATCAGCGGAGAAGGGGGAATCCATGCAGTAACTTTTCCAGCAAAGTAAAGCGACGAGACACAGGCGGGATGACGTTCCTCCCGCCCGATTTCAGGACAGCCCCAGTCTCGCGGATTCTCACACTTCTGACAACAGCAATGTTGCGCCGGGGGCAACGGTCAGTTTTTCCAAATGCCCCGTGCGCATTTCTCCGGACTTCGCATCCTGAAACAACAGATGCATGTGCATTGAAGTACCCGGGTGTGTAATGTTGCCGGCTGCATCTTTGGCGAACACCCCAACCAGCTTGCCACTGACTTTCGGCAGATCCGCTTCATAAGGCCGATTGTCGGCGGGCAGCGCCTCTTTCCGCATCCGAGCCCGAATCGGACATGCGCCGTTAATCACATGGAACTCGACATTTTGAAAATCGCCCTCGATCACAAACACGAACGGCGCTTTGACATCCAGACCTGCCTGGCGGGCATCCTGTTCAATCAGGGAGTTCAAATCGTCCGAAGAGACCGCCTGTGCAAGTGGATGTTTCGACCAGTCGGTCACATATCCGCCGACTAAAAGCGCGGTCTGGGTCTGGGGCGTCAGCTTGAGCGTCTGCAGTTTCCCATCCGACTTCACCTGCGTGAGTGTCACTTTGCCGTCAAGGATCGTCGCCTCGCCTCCCAGCGATTCCAGTGCGCCGACCCCATAAAAGTGCGGCTGCTTTATCAGCTCCGCAAATTTGACGCGTCCCTGGTGTTGCTGCTGGCCGATCACTTCGTGCATCTTGCCATACTGCACGAACCGCTCACCCTCAGGCTGCGCGGACAGTGCACCGCTTAAGCTACCCAGCACGACAGCTAAACCACCGAGACCGCTTACGAACGCAGGCCAATTCATCAAATCATCTCCCTAACTGCATAATCGATAAACTACCAGTCCTGCACAGCGGTAATTATACTTCTCCCGGGGCAGGGGAACAGTAGGAGAATTGCTGCGTACTAAAACTTCACGCTGCTTTCATCATTGGCTCAAAGAAACCACCTCGCGCAGCAGAAAGTATTGACATGGGAACCGGCAAGGGTATGCTCGAACTGATTCCCGCACGTCTCGACTGTTTCCTGTCTGTCGTTCAATGGAGGATACCATGGATCTGCCGCCACAAGTTCAGAACCTGATAGATGCTATCTCGTCCCTGCCCGGGGTGGCCGGCTGTTTCTGCACTCCCCAGCCCCTGGATGAGATCGACGTCGATATGCTCTCACTCCCCGGTGATTTCGGCAGTCTGCCTCAGGCCGCCCTGATCCGCACGCAGGGGGGACGCGGAGATGAAGTGCTGATCCAGACCGAAGTGATTTTCGATCGTTCTCCCGGTGCCTGGCTCAGCCTCGAATTCCTGGCCTGGTGGGTGCGGGACTGGGGACGCAGCGGTCGCGAAATCCAGATGCGGCCCATGGCCTTGCCTCCACAAGGCTACGAAATCCAGTTGGGCCGAACCCTGAAGTTCTTCATCGAGTACTTCGTCATCGAAACTGAGAACGACTACGGTGATACACTGAAAGTCGTCCAGGAGATGGCCGATTCGATCGCTGAGAATTTCAAAAGTTACCAGGAGTGCTTTGAGAACCCGGCGGAGTTCACCGGCGATATCGAAAGCATCTGATCTGCTGTTGTTGAGGTGCTGCCGGGCAACATGATTTCTTTCCCGGGGTCACTCCTGTTCGAGTACCAGTCGGGGCAGATCGGGATCGACGGCCGATGACCAGGTACTGCCGATGCGTAATTCATCGAACAGGTAGGTGCTGTTCTTACCGACATGGAAACGGGCCACGTCAAACTCGTGTGAGGATTCGAAGGGAGTGGTGACGCAGGTCCAGACAGCCGGTTCCTGATCCGGGATGGTTTCTGCTTCCGCAAACGCACGCATGAAGACCTGGTCCAGGGCTTTTTCACTGGCGACTATTTTCGCGACAAACAGGTATGTCTCCCCGCTTTGCAGGGGGGGCGCTCTTTCAATGATCTGCAGATCGGCCTGCAGGATCGCATAATCGTTTATGCTCATCCCCATGCGGATTTTGGGGGGATCTTCCTGCTGGCCGGAAGGGAACAGGGCGAAATTTCCATACTGGTTAGATTGACTTTTTTGATCCGTTTTGATTTTCTGCATGTAGAAACTGATGTAATAGATCGCGTTGATATCCATGCGAACCGGCTGCTTCAATTTGCGAAAGAAAGAAATTCCTCCGCGGAGTTCGAGCAGCCCCAACTGGCTGGGGGCCACCTCGGTTCGGGCCAGTGATTCACGGGGATGGCTGAATGACTGGTTCACTCTGCCGCCGGTTTTCGAGGTTCGCCAGGGATTCACCCAGCCGATTCCGGAGTTCTGCCACGCGGATGTCTGCTCGGGATCCAGAATCTCCGGGGGATGAAAACTGTCATAGGCCCGCAGTTCCTGGCGCTGTGCCTGTAAATTCTGTGGGGTTCCCGGAACTTCTCTTTTGAAGAGTTTCGGCTCCAGTTGAATATCTTCAATCTGCCTGTCGTTCAGATGTCGGGCCTGGCCCTCTTCGATGATCACCGATTCTGCAAACTGGTCGTTCTTCTGATTGGGGTCGACCCGCACGGCTCCTTCAAACACGTGCAAATCGACTTCACCGTCCTGATGAATCTGCGCGCCGTATTCGGTGCCGATATCCTGAAAGGTGAGCAGGGGGGTAATCAACGAAAATTCCGGCGCCGGTTCATAGCCGTGCAGAACAATTTTACCGTAATCCAGTTTCGCGCGGCTGGACGTTACCAGGTTGATTTTGGTTGGTCCTTCGATAATCAGACGCACGCCCGTATCAAAGCGAAATTCAGCGACTCCCCGTTCCAGGACCAGATCCTCCGACATCAGCCTCTGGCCGGAGAACTCAGGCGGAGACTCGCTGCCCCAGACGCAATCCGTAGAACGCGTGAGTGTGGCTAAATAAGTGCGATCCTCTTTCACGGACTGCGGATCGGGGGCACGGTTCCCCGGGAAATATCCCGCGAAGCTCCAGGCCAGCAGTAATCCCAACAGCAGCGAGCAACTGGCCACGACAGAATAACGTAGAAATGCCGCCCGTTTGGCGACGATCGGCTGCGGGGCAGCCTGCGGTTGCTGTGCGTGGTGCGTCTTGAATGTCTGTTCCAGCGCCTCCAGGCGGGCCTGCATATCACTCTGCAGTCCCAGGTTGATGTCCAGGTAATCAAAGTAGTACTGCATTGCCTCGGGATTGTTCGACAGATAAGCCTGGAACTGGTCGAACTCGGATTGCGAAATCTCTTCGGCCGGACTGTCCAGCAGCCGGTTCAGCAACGGTTCAAATTCGGGGGGAAGATCCTGGATTGACATTCTGCTTACTGCTCATTCTGCAGTTTACGTGAAATACACGCTGCCAGTTCCCGTCGGAGAAATGACATGCGATTATAAAGCGTCTGGATCGATTTCTCAGTTGTTTTGGCGATCTCCGGGATGGACTGTTTTTCATAAACGGCGTCCCGCAACAGCTTCTGATCAGACGAGGGCAGAGAGCTTAAACATTCATGGAGATAATCGATCCGACTGTTGTAGTTAGCTAAGTGCTGCTCCCGTTTTCGAGACATGGTTTCCATCAGGTCCTGATCAAAATAATGTCGATCGTGGTGCAGGCTTCTATGGTGATTCCGTACGGTATAAAAAGCAATCCCGCAAGCCCAGGGAAAGAAGTCTCGATTCCGATCGAACTCTTCAAACTTCTTCCACAGAGTCAGGCAGACGCGTTGATAAACATCTTCAGCATCAGAATTATGCGGAATCAATGACCGAATAAAACTGAAAATCCGCATTCGATCTTTGCTTAACAGTGCTGTAAACAGGCTGTTCGTTTTTGATTGCGGCATCTACGTTGAAACTCCGTTTAACCAAAACGAGAAACAGGCAGCCATTCAATGCGGTGCTCAGACGCAGCTTCGCAACTTCAGGCAGACAAAACTGTTCCGGACGGAAACCATCACAGATTTTACCTCTGATAGAATACATGTGGTGAGTGTGCTTGCAAGCGAAAAGTTCTTTCAGCCCCGGCAATTGTGCGTACCAGAACATTGAATTGAAATTTCGGATTGAGCAAAAAGTCAGATTACAGGCGAATTACTCCTCTCCCAACCAGAAGGATGATCCGGTGGGGGGAATTCCATTTTTGGGCTGGCTATTCATTTTTTTCCGCGGTGGTTGTCAACAGCTTTCCGGTTGCCAGATCAACGCCCGACCATTCAAGCGAATTTTTGCTGAACAGGTAATACTCAGTCGTGCCTGTTTCGTTTTCAATCTGGGCAAATACGAAATTATCGCCGACACTATAGCTGAATTTGGCTTCTTCCGGCACACGCAGTCGGCTCCAGTTCCCGGATGCAGAAGAGTACGCATAGAGATCTCGTCCGACCGGGCAGATCCCCATTGCAGATGAGACCGTGGGTTGAAGTTTCGCCAGTGCCTCTGCAGAAGGTTTGCCTGCGACTTTCGTCTGCGACCAGTCGCCAGATTCCATGCTGAAGGCCAATAGTTTGTCCCGAGACTGGGGAACGATCAGTATGAATTCACGGGTTTGGAGCACAATCGGTTTCGCCCGGGTCGTCTTCTCTGCTCCCGGGACAGGAGTCAGGCTGATACACAACAGAAACACTGACAGCAACGAGGCGAACAGTCGCATGAGGGTCTTCCTTTCTGAATGACGAGGCGCGGGGCCTGAATCGGAATCGATTCAATTTCGGAGAAGGGGGACATTCTCGATCTTAAGTGATCAAGTGTGAATAGTCGAGGATTGATTTCAGAATCGCACAGTCACAGAAAGAATGGGTTTAACCACCCGCACGAAACGTAAACAGGTCGGCCTCTTTGAGAAAGATTTCCAGCCGGATCTTCTGGCCGGCGAGCGACTCGATCGACTTGTCATTCCAACGCACGGTGTGCCGCACGCTGTCGGAATCCAGGGGAACACAGTCGTCATAATCAAAGCCGTCCATTACCCGGCGTTTCGCATCCGAGAGACGCACCTTGATTTCACCTCCGCTCGCATCCGCGTTCAACAGCAGCTTACCACCCGGCCATTGGATCTGTCGCGTGATCACCACACCCCCGCCGCGCGGACCCCGCAGGGAAATCAGGCGTTCTTTTTTGATCGTCGCCACGCCAATGCCCGGCTGCCGCGCCGTCGGCTCGCCGTGCGGACCGTCAAAGCCGGAGTAGTAAAACCACCACTCATTGCCCACTTCGATCCAGTTGTTGCCAAACACCATGCCGTCATCCCACTGGCCATCCTCCCCCAGATCCAGCAGACGGGGCCGTGCAGGGAGCCGTTCGAACTGGATGCCGTCTCTGCTGAAGGCCAGCTCGGTCACCACGTCGGTATTCATCTTAAACGGCCACAAACTTCCCCAGAATATCCCCGCGTGGTACCGCACGGGCATGCCGTAGAAAAAATTGAACTGCCGCGCACTGTCGAGCTCATCCGGAATCAGAATGTTCTGTGGCTCACTCGTCCATTCTTCCCAGAGAGAAGGCCCCGTCATGCGGGCCACCCGTCGCGAAGCACCCGTATCCAGAATGTCGCCGCGAAACGTGCGATAGATATGCTTGGCCCGGCAGTACATCACATACTGTTTCTCAACCGGATCATACACAATGCTGTTCAAGGTGTCGCTGTGCAGTTCCGCCAGCAGGGAGTCGCTCGCTTTGTCCCAGTGAATACCATCCTGCGAGCCGACCACGCGGATGCCGTTCATCCCTTTTTTCACACCCCCCGTGTGGTAAGACATGATATAACGATATCCCCGCCGATCCGCTTCGGGTGCATCAATCAGACACGGACCGCTGGCACGACTGTTGGTGATTCCTTTAAAGACGATGTTGTTCTGCTTCGTTCCCTTCCATTCAAACAGTCCCAACTCGGGCCGCTCCCAGTTCAGGCCATCCTTGGATTCGGCATAGGCAATCGCATAATTCGAACCCTTGTGCTTTCCCTGGGCATCCAGCCGGGGTGTATGCGTCTGATACCACATCTGGAACAGACCAGTTTCAGGATTACGCTTCACTGTGACATAGCCACCCTCACCGTTAATCAGCGGATTGCGGGCATGCTTCCGCGGCGGATGAAAGACCCGCTCCACCGCCTGCTGCTTGTATTTCAAGGCATAATGATTGTCGACAATAAAGCCGTCGAACACGAATTGGGGCTCAGAGCCAATCGCAACCGGCTCAGCAGGCAGGCTCCGCGACTGGGCATCAGCCGTCACAGACAGCAACAGGGCCGTGGCCAGGGGAAGTGTCGTCGACAGAATCTTTCGCAAAGACATGGCACACCTGTTATATTCATCCAGAGGTTTCCGAATCAATGGCATCAGCAACAGCATAACAGGGAACAATCCGGGAGACGAATCTTTTGTAACCATTCCAGCTCGAAATTCAGACTTTCGTTCTCCGGTAGATGCTCAACTTACATAGAAACGGTAGAGCGTTCTCAAACCTGCTTCTCTGGTTTGACCCAGGAAACATGGCATTCCGGCAGCTGCGCTTTCAACTCCTCGAACTGTTCCGTGGGGACCCCGGGAAGATTGAGCCCCAGGTAGCGGAGTTGTGTCAGTCGCCCCAATTCTTGGATACCCGCTGCGTCGACCGGCACCTCAATCAGCGTCAGCTGCTTCAGCTCCGGAAGATCTGCGAAGGCGCGAATTCCTGCTGCCGTTACTCGCGGGGGCGAATCCTCACCAGTGTGACGCAGGCTCATCTGCCATAGTTGCTTAAAT
The DNA here is from genome assembly GCF_008329715.1 of Gimesia chilikensis. GTDB lineage: Bacteria > Planctomycetota > Planctomycetia > Planctomycetales > Planctomycetaceae > Gimesia > Gimesia chilikensis. Next base: position 181,795 of record NZ_VTSR01000014.1, read on the forward strand.
CCACGCAGGTGTGCGAGATCCTGATCTCGCAGCGTAGCGACCTCCAGGGCCAGTCCCTCCAGCCGGAAGAGCTGTCCCACAATTGCCAGAATTTCACCGGTCACCTGGGGCATCGCTGACAGCCCCAGGAACGTCAACTGTTCCAGCGCCGCGAGTTCATGCAGCCCCTCATTCACGGGGACACAATGCAGGTTCAGCGTCGTCAGGTTCTGCAGGTACGCCAGCTGTCGAAAGCCGGCGTCGCTCAGCGGTGTATCCCGGAATCTGAGGTATCGCAGTCCGTGCAACTCACCCATCGCCGCCAGCGCAGTATCGTCCAACTCCATTTCGTCTATCCAGAGCTTCGTCAGCTGGGGAAAGGAAGTCAGGTACTGAAACGCTGAACCGGGTGTCGTTGTATTTCGCAGATGCAAATCCTGCAGTCGCGGTATCCCCGCCAGAGTTGCCAGCCCCCGTTTCGTCAGTGGCGCGTTCTGGATCGAAAGGTTCGCGAGCGGATTCAATTCTCGCATGCTTTCCCACAGATGATCAGTCTCATCCATATCAAGGATACAAAGGTGGAAATTCAGCGCACCCTGTTTGATGCCCGCAGAAATCCGCACCCCTGCCTTGCACAACCACTCCATGGCTTCCCGCAGCCGGGGAGGCAGCAGGAGATCATCGAAATCAATCCCCCCATCCAACAGCATGTGTTGCCGGGCATTGAATGTTCTGAGACGACGCTGATTCTCCGGGTCCTCATCATCTTGCACAGACAGTTGTCCCAAGGCCAGTGAATTCAGGTAGTCCGCGATCGTGCGCACGGTCTCAAAATCGGTCGGCACCTTTATTTTCAGGTGGACCCGGGAAGCAGACACCAGGCCTTCGATCTCATCCCCCTGGTCATTCAGGGGAATCGAAATATTTCGGGCTGGGCCGAGTCTGCGTTCGTTTCGGTCTATATCGGCTTCCACGCGATCCTTGATAATCCAGGGCCTGCCTGCGGCAGCTTCAGCGGCTGCGAAGTCCCGAATCACTTTTCGCCGCTGCGTATGAAAATCTTCCACCGTCACGCGGGTACCGGGAAGCCGCTCGGTCAGATCGGCGATAATGCTGTCGGGATCCAGCAGATGACGCTGATCGGGCGTTTCCAGGCGGATCGTAATCATGGGCGTCGAAATTCCACGAGACAGGAAAGAAAGGACCAACAGATCGTCAAACCGACTTTAGCTATTATACCAGCCACAGATCTACAAGAGAACACCCTGTATCTCGAGCGCCATTCTGCTCAAATTAAATCCGACTCCGTATCACCCGGCCTCACCAAACTCAAACGCAAACAGCCGCGCGTTCCGCATCGTAAATTCCACACGTACCGGCTGTCCCGCCAGTCGGCCCAAATCACTGCCGGACTTCCATTCCACCCGGTGATCGATTTCGTCCGCATTGATCCACTGACAATCCTCGCGGCCAAAACCGGGCAGGGGAGTCCCTTCAAGATCCAGCAGCGCCACCCGCACACCTCCCGCGCCGGCGGTGCTCAGGTTGACCCGCAGTGAATCGCCGGTAAATCGTAGAGGCTTTGTCGTGACCACGCCGCCGGGATAACCAGCGTCCAGCGAGACAAAGCCGTCCACGCGCTGCGTCGCCCGATAGATGCCCCCCAGATCTTTTTTCAGCCATGCGGCCCGGTCTTTGAGATCGCGATCCCAGACCACGGGCCGGCCATGCGTGTGCGGCCAGCCGACAAAATACTGATGCAGCTCGCGGCCCCGGCGGATCAGCCCCTGTCCCATGCTCACCAGCCGCAGGTCCAGTCCGTCATAAAAGCCCGCAGGTATATAAGGCGTTCGCCAGCGGTGCCAGTTGACGCCGTCGCGGCTCGCGGCAAACTGCACATCAAACGTCCCGTCGTTGCCGTTCAGCGCGCGGTCCTGCCAGTCCGGCCCTTTGAATGTCTGGTAGGCGGCGGGAAAGGCGAGATACACGTGCGGGGCGAAGGGATACTTCACCGCGGCACTCGTATACAGCTGCACGCCCGGCGGATCGTCATCGTTGCGGGCCATCACTGTTTCCAGTTCACGACTCAACGTGGGAACCTTGGCTTTACCCCAGATATGGTGCGGCGGAATGGATGCGTCATAAGGCCAGGGCGTTTCGAGCTCTTTCACGGCCACCCGCGCGACGGCCCGCACCGGATTCCAGCAGCGGGTATAAATCACATACTTCTGTAACGCCTCGTCCCACAGGCCGCAATGCTGACTGTCGGGCACGAAGGGGAGCATCCGCGCTTCCGATTCACTCCAGTGCACCCCGTCCGGCGACGAAGCCACATACACGCCCGCCTTCTGGGGATCGGGCCAGTACCGGGAATACAGCAGCCGATACCGCTTCTCCGCCGGGGCACGCGGATCGAGGAACACACTCGCTTCCACCGCCTCGACCGGCAGCAGGTTATTCTCCCGGCTCCCCTGGTATTCCTGCAGCCCCAGGTGCGGACGTTCCCAGTGAATGCCGTCTTCGCTGGTCGCCAGGGCGAAGTGTTTCTTCTTCTCCGCGTCATAACTCCCATGAAACAGTTTCGCAGTCCCGTTAACATCCACGACGCTGCAGTAAAAGATAAACCCCAGCGATTCGGAAGGCTGCTCCGGTTTCAAAACCCGCTCAATCGCAGTCGGCGAATTCAACCGCCGCGTCACGCCGCGGGTCCGCCCGGTATCCATGAGCAGATCATTCAGAAACAGCTGCCGTTCAGAACCGATAGAGTAAATATCCGAACCCGCAGCCCACCCCACCGCAGGCAGCGTAGTAGCCGCAGCCGCGGTTTGCAGAAACTGACGACGTGTGAGAGGGAATTGCATGGCGAGGCTTTCGTGATGTTCTTGATTCACAGAACTTGGCAGGTCTCGAGAGACGCCAGGACACATCCGACCCTGCGATTAAAGGTCTGTGGTCTGTCCCTGTTTTTCTTCTCATTAAAACAGAAATGTCAGGTATACACAAGAATCGTAATATTCACTATCATACGGTGTCTCTAGCTCAAGAAATGGTAACCAGTCACGCACCGAGGTATTCAAGAACATGACGATCAGAGTGCTTTCCCTGTGTCTGGCCAGTCTGTGGTTCTGGTCGGTAATCGATGTCGACTCTTGTTCGGGCGAAGAAACAGCTGTCTCAGCTGAGAAGCCCCGCTTACTGGAGCAGTTCACCGATGCGCAGTTAACGCACCTGCTGGAAGGCATCAAAGCCGCCGGCGCTTATGGGCCGTCCGGAATTTCCGGTTCGCTGCGGTCGGTGGCTGACGCCGTCAACCAGTTCCCGTATGCGCACCAGGACATTCAGCCGACCGACCAGCCGGCAACGCGTTCCGTCCCGGAGTTGAGAAAGGGCCTGCTCTCACTGCGGAACTCGATCTCGGCTTTAGAAATCTCACTGCACAAAACGGTTCACTATGTCCAGCCTGAAACGAAAACAAAAACCAGGCAGCTCTGCTATGCCTTTCTGGGGTTACGGCAATACCTGGAAGATGCGGATGTGCAGCCGGATGGATCGCTGACAAATCATAATATCTATGTGTTTAACGGCGAGGAAACGCGTCGACTCACCAAAACGGATCAGACAGCCGACCGGGTTTCAGTCAGGAGCAGGCATTTGCCACAGGAAGTGCTGATGTACCTGCAAACGGTTCCGGTCTTTGCCGGCCCGGATGCCGTAGAACATGGACCGCATGAGGATGTCGCGGCTCTCCTTTTTGACTATGAAGCCCGCTGCCAGGTGTTACCCACGCTCGAAACCGTGGATGGTGCCCCCTGTCATGTGGTTGTCTGCCCGCTGGGTTTTCTGTTCTGGATCGAAGTCAAAGATCATGGCTGTAATCTGCGCAGGATGGTCGAGTTCAGAATGGAAGGAAATCAGAACGCGCTCGTCCTGAACCGCCTTCTGGCACATCAGGATTTTCGTCCGGTCGGCGCGGGGCAGGAATGGCCTTTTAAATCCAGGGAGACCTATTTTGAAGACGTCCTGCCCGATGGCACCCGTTCCCAGGACGACTCGCTCTTTAGCGACCGCTATCTGACCAGGGAATATATTGTGACGGATCTCAAACGTAACAGCAGCATTACCGAGAGCCGGTTTCAACTCTCTTATCCCCCGGAAACCCTGGTTATGGATATGATTCGCCAGCGATATTATCGAACCCCCGCCGATCCGCAAGACCTGCCAGACGCCATCGCCGATGGTTCCCCCATTCTGGCCGACGGAACCATCCCGGACTGGTACCGCGTTCGTTTTGGTGAGCCGCCCGGATATCTGGAACAATACTTTCATTCCAAATGGATCTTCTGCCTCTGCGTAGTCGTAATCCTGCTCCTGGCCTGGGTTGTTTGCTCTTATCTTTCTCCCACGCAGGGCAAGGATGCGTAAACAGCGGGCGAACGCCGATCCCACAAATCCCAATTCCCTGTTCATTTCCCGGTTGTCACGCTCTGGTGAACCGATACCATGATAGCACAGTCATCAGATATTGCAGGACCTCCCGAGATGAAACAGACAGATCAATCAGTAACCACCGAATCGCTGCCGGACCGGGAGACGATGTACGCTGCCCTGGTCCAGCGGGACAGCAGCTTTGAAGGCGTCTTCGTTGCCGCCATTCGCACCACCGGGATTTTCTGCCGGCCCTCCTGTTCGGCCCGCAAACCCAGGCCGGAGAATGTCGAATACTTCGCCGATGCGAAAACCGCCCTCGCGCACGGCTACCGGGAATGCAAGGTTTGTCGCCCGCTGGTCTCCCTCGGCTCCACCCCCGACTGGCTGCAGCCGTTGATTGAAGAAGTCGATCAGGACGCCACCCTCCGCCTCACCGCTGAAGACCTGCGGGAACGGGGCCTCGACCCGGTCCGCGTCCGCCGCTGGTTTCAGAAGCTGCACGGCATGAGCTTCGCCTCCTACCTGCGGATGCGGCGGATCAACCAGGCCTTCAGCCAGCTGCAGCACAAATCAACGGTGACCGACGCCGCGCTCGACAGCGGCTATGAATCGCTGAGCGGGTTCGGCGAGAGCTTCAAGAAAGCGATGGGCAACGCGCCCGTCAAAAGTAATGACCAGCAGGTGATCAACGTCAGTCGCCTGCTGACACCCTTGGGGCCGATGCTGGCCGGCGCCACGGAGCAGGGGATCTGCCTGCTCGAATTCACCGATCGCCGGATGCTCGAAACGCAGCTCAACCGCCTGCAGAAACGACTCAACGCCCGCGCACTTCCCGGCGACAGCCCCTGGTTCCCGCAGCTCGACGGCCAGCTGCAGGCTTACTTCGCCGGAAAACGGACCGACTTCGATCTCCCCCTGGTCCTGGCGGGCACCGAGTTTCAGGAACGAGTCTGGAACGCCCTGCGGACCATTCCGTGTGGCACCACCCGTTCCTATTCCGAACAGGCCGAGATCATCGGGCAGCCGACCGCAGCCAGAGCCGTCGCCCGCGCCAACGGCGATAACCGCATCGCGATTCTGATCCCCTGCCACCGCGTCATCGGAGCCGACGGCACCCTCACCGGTTACGGCGGCGGCCTCTGGCGCAAAAAACGACTGCTGGAAATCGAACAGGGAACAGATGCCCCAACCAGATGAGCGGCAAGGCGTCAGCCGCCGGTAAAATGTAAAACGCGGTTTCCAGAACCAGTAGCGGGTGGCCGCGAATGCAATTCTTGGTTGTCGCAGACAACAGGAGGTTGCGTAGTGAGCGAAGACCGGTGCTGTATTGCGCCTGAATCTGTTTCCGTTCAGCATGGAAAAATCAGTTTTGTGTTCGACGCGGAAACTGCGACCTCCTGCTCCCTGCGCTCGGCCCCAAGTACATTCGAGCCCACCCATTCTTCTTCGTGGTTTGTTGCTCTCTAAAATCTGAGCAGTACGAGGAGCGCAAGAACACTCAGGTCATTTCCCCGGCTTCCCCTCTCCCCAGCGTTCTTTATTAAACTGTTCCGACTGCCCACGGGGGATCGTCAGCGTGTTCCAGTCATCGCCGGCCTGAATCCGGGCGACCTGCACGATCTGTCCCACGTGATAACAGGTATGCCCCAGGGAACGCTGGATCGCCAGCGGCACGGTGTGGGCATCGCCGCGAATATAGACGGTCGTCTTCAGGTCCTCGGGCCCCAGACTGTTGAGGGATTCAAACAGCACACCCCAACCCCGCTCCCAGTAGACCAGCAGTTCGTCCCGGTTTGAGAATGAATCCACAAATTCGTCGTCCCGGTTCCGGTCCGGCTTCTCGCCGTCAGTCGTCAGAAAATCGGTCCACCGCGAAATCAGATTCCCGGCGACATGTTTCATGATCACCGCAATCGAGTTCGTATGCGCGTCGAGAGCCGTGCGGAGCCCCTCGTCAGAAACCTGTGCCACCGCCCGTTCCGCCATCTGCTTCTGGGCTTCGAAAACATTGAGCGTCGCCGATAGGAATTGTGTGAAAGGGTCCATCTAAAATCCTGTATCCTGATTCGTCTGTAAATATTTTGGGTAATTACATATCATAATCTCTCTGAGAACAGTGTTCAATTTTCGGGATGGAGACTTCCCACCCGCAGAACTTGAATGGAAAGGAAACCGGATTATGCGACCCTTTCAGAACAGCATAAATCTGATGAGTTTCGTAGTGGGGACTGCGGTGATGTTCCTGGTTTACCTGCTCCTCGTCTGTCTGCATTCGGAACTGGATCTCTTCCAGGTGGCCGCTCTGTTGGCTGTCACGCTTGCTGTAATCTGCCCCGGGCTCGGGCTGGAACTCATTCGCAGGAAATTCTCACCTGATATGCAAGCCAGTCTTACCTGGAGAGAGACGCTGATTACTGTCTGCAGTATGGGCCTCGGTGCGCTGGGCCTGTCTTACTTCATGTTCATCGCAGGCGTGGGAATGGTGATTATGAGTCGGCTCTTTGGCAGGCTGTTGTCGCTGCTTCCAATTCATAACACGTTGGTGCTGACCTCAATCGTTGCTGGTCTTACCGCATATGTGACACTACTCTCCAGCCTGACACTGGTTTTAAACTTTTTGTGTCGTTCAAAGCCGGTTCGCCCATTAAACTCAAGTAGCCTGTCAGCAAATTGAAAAGAGGAAAAAACATGCAAAGAATGAACCCCTGGATGCTCCTGGTCACCGCTGTCTTTTCCTCGATCGCAATCTGGTTCAGCCGTGAGGGCACTGAATTTGTTGCGATCGGGATATTCGTATTGTTCAACCTGGTCACACTGCATCTGGTACAACTGCAGAAAGAAAACGACGAACTCCGGACCCGACTGGAAGCACTCGAAGGTCATGCGCCAGCGACAGACCTGCCTGAAAATGGGGCAGTCGCGCATGGGTGAGGTTGGCTTCGGAGAATGATGGTTGACAAAACAATGTCTCATTTCAGAAAAAATAGACTCAAATATCTGCTGCTGACGCCGATCCTGCTCCTACTGATTTATCAATATTTTGAAAATCCGACCTCGGCCGATTTTTCCTCGCTCCCTGAGTTATACAAGCATCGCGATCTGGGAGACCGACTGATAAATTTACCCTGCGTAGGAACCATCCGACTGACGCGGCCGCATCCATATACCTCCAACTTCTGCATTCAAGGCAAGTTTCAAGATACTGATGCATATTTAAAGTGGCGGTTTGGAGAGGTACATCTGAAAGATGCCGTGGAATTTGTGGAAGCGGCACACAGCATGTCGGAAGAGCAACAGCCAGATGATATGTACTGGAAAGACAGTTTTTATTCTGGAAGGTATGCACATGAAATATACCTGTTCAAAGATGGTAGATTCTACGATCAGGTCAGATTACTTAGAGAATAACGCCAGACAGTAGAATCTCTGGCAAGAGGGAACTTTTGAAATAAACTCAAATCTCCGCGGTCGCGCCTCGATAGCGGATCTTGATTCCCTTCGAAGCGAACTTCTCCGTCATGCGGGGCACGTCGGTATCGTGGACTAAAACGATCACGGTATCCCCTTCCAGCAAGGTTGTATCCGGCGTGAGATCTTTTTCTACATCGCCGTTGGCCCGGCGGATGGCAACCACCAGGTAGCCCCGTTCGCTGCGGACCTCAATCTTTTCCAGCGTCTTATTTACGAACGCGGAACCAGCGGTGACCTGGAGTTCTTCAAACTGGAGGCCGAAGTGCCCCAGTTCATCTTTGATGGCGCCTTCGCTGGTCAGTTCTTCCAGCATGTTTTCCGCGGTGGGCCGCATGATCAGCTGCGCAACCTTGCTCGCCCCGATCGCGGTCGGCAGTACCACCCGGTTTGCACCACAGCCCAGCAGTTTCTTTTCCGTTTTGGGATTCTCGCCCCGGGCGATGATCAACAGCTCGGCGTTCATCTCGCGGGCCGTGATTGTCACAAACACGTTGGTCGCATCTTCCGAAAGCACCGTTGCCAGCACTGCAGCCCGGTCAATGCCCGCCTGTTCCAGAATCGTTTCTTCCGAAGCGTCGCCGTAGATGACCCAGTAGCCCTGTTCCTCAGCCGCCTTGAGACGACGTTCGTCACAGTCGATCACCACAAATGGTTTTCCCGCGGCGAACAGGTTTCTGGCCAGAATCGAACCCATGCGACCGATGCCGCAGATGATCGTGTGGCCCTGCATACGCTCAATTTCTTTTGCCATTTTTCTCGCTCCCAGTGCCCGGTTGATTTCACCGTCAATCAGCATCTGCATGAAACCGCCGATTGTATAGATCACCGCGCCATAGCCGGCAATGATCACCATGATGGTCAACGCGCGAAGTGCCGATGATTCCACCGGCTGCACTTCGCCGTAGCCCACGCCGAAGATCGTGATGATCACCATGTAGATTGAGTCTTCGAGTTTCCACCCGGCAGCAACATAGCCGATGACAGCAATCAGACAGATTGCAAAGAACAGCGAGATCCCCGTAATGATTTTGCGGAACGGACCCGAGTGTCGAGGGCGGCGCTGATTCCCTGCGGTCGAGATATGTGATTCAGGTTCCGTCATGGCTCGTCTGCTCGTCAACGCGCGGGAAGGAATCGAAGGCGGTGGCTCAAATAGGAACGGAGCCGCACCAGCACTGTGCCGGTCGGCTCCTGTTCCGAAAAATCCAGCTAATCCATCAAGACGATTATTTGATGAACAGCATTTCCTGGTAGGTTGGCAGCGGCCACAGATCGTCGGCCACAATACCTTCCAGTTCGTCTGCATATTCGCGGACTTTGTTCATCAGCGGCAGAATCGTATGGCAGTAGTAATTTGCTTCGGCCAGCAGATCTTCCGATCCGTTTTCGGCACCAGCGGTTTCCAGTTCGCCAATACTGTCCTGCAGTGCTTTCACCAGTGCAGTTACCTTGTCCAGAGTCTTGGTATCGAACTCGTAGTCCAGCATTTTCAGGCTGGCACAGTTGGAAACCAGTTCGCCCTGGTAACGGATGACAGCCGGGAAGATCATGGTCTTGGCCATCTTCAGTGTCAGGTTATACTCGACCTTGATCGACATGACGTACTGCTCAAGGTAGGTCTCCAGACGGCTTTCCAGTTCTCGTTCCGACAGGACGCTGTACTTGGTAAACAGTTCTTTGACTTCTTCTGTCTGTAGAATCGGCAGAGCGTCTGCGGTGGTTTTGAGGTTCAGCAGACCCCGTTTTTCCGCTTCAGCGTGCCATTCGTCACTGTAACCGTCGCCGTTGAAGATGACGGCACCATGTTCGTTCATGATCTCGGTCAGCAGCGTCTGCAGGGCAGAGTTCAGTTTGGCAGGATCGCCACCGGTGGCTTCTTCCAGTTTGGTCGCACAGTAATCCAGTGATTCAGCAACGATGGTGTTCATCGCAACCAGCGGACCGGCGATAGACTGGTTCGCACCCACGGCACGGAATTCAAACCGGTTACCGGTGAAAGCGAACGGGCTGGTTCGGTTACGGTCGCCCGCATCTTTCGGTAGCGGAGGCAGTACGTCGACACCGACGGTCAGTGTGCCTTTCGGAATCGAAGAGTTAGCACCACCGGCTTTAATCTGTTCGAAGACGTCGGTCAGCTGATCACCCAGGAAGACCGAGATGATGGCTGGAGGTGCTTCGTTGGCACCCAGACGATGGTCGTTACTGGCAGATGCGACAACGGATCGCAGCAGGCCCTGGAACTTGTGAACCGCCCGGATGACGGCACCACAGAACAGCAGGAACTGGGCGTTTTCGTGAGGAGTATCGCCGGGATCAAGCAGGTTGCCCTGAGAGGAACTGCCCATTGACCAGTTGACGTGTTTCCCTGAACCGTTCACGCCAGCGAAAGGCTTTTCGTGAGTCAGACAGACCATACCGTATTTTTCTGCAGTGCGACGCAGTGTGGTCATCAGCAGCTGCTGATGGTCAGTTGCGATGTTGGCAGATTCAAACAGCGGAGCAATTTCGAACTGACCCGGAGCCACTTCGTTGTGACGGGTTTTAACGGGAATCCCCAGTTTGAACAGTTCGCGTTCGGCTTCAAACATGAAAGACAGAACACGGTCGGGGATGGCACCGAAGTAATGATCGTCAAATTCCTGTCCCTTGGGAGGCTTGGCGCCAAACAGGGTACGACCGGCGTTGAGCAGGTCGGGACGGGCGTAGTAGAAGTTCTTGTCGATCAGGAAGTATTCCTGTTCCGGACCGGCGGTAGAGGAAACCAGGCTGCCGTCAGTGTGACCGAACAGCTTCAGAATCCGCTGTGCCTGGGTGTTCAGAGCCTGCATCGAACGCAGAACGGGAGTTTTCTTGTCGAGGGCTTCTCCGGTCCAGGAAACGAAAGCGGTCGGAATGCACAGTGTGGTTCCGTTGGTGTTTTCCAGAATGTAAGCAGGGCTGGTGACGTCCCAGATGGTATAACCACGGGCTTCGAAGGTCACGCGGATACCACCGGTCGGGAAGCTCGAACCATCGGGCTCACCCTGGATCAGCTGTGAACCGCTGAATTCAGCAATCGCACCGCCGTCTCCATCCGGAGAGAGGAAGCTGTCGTGCTTTTCTGCGGTGGAACCGGTCAGGGGATAGAAGACGTGTGCGTAGTGGGTCGCACCTTTTTCGATGGCCCAGTCTTTGATTGCGGAAGCAACAACGTCTGCAGTCGAGCAGTCCAGTTTTTCACCAGCTTCGATTGTCTTGACCAGCTTCTTGTAGACTTCTTTCGGCAGACGCTTTTTCATGGTCGACTTGGAGAAGACGTTGGCGTTGAAAAGCTGTGAAGTAGGTTCTTCTTTGTAGTTCATCGGAGGATAACTTGGCTTGTAGCTGGTGACTGCGGCGATGGCGGCGGAACGGGTTGAACCAACGGCTGTTTTAGAGCCATTGCTGCCACCGGAGAATGAAGTGGACGCACTCGAAGTTGCTGTGTTCACTGTTTTGACCTTTTCATAGGGCGATTAATACGACTGACAAAACAACCGGCGGATACAGCTCATACGTGAAGCGCATCACCGGTGAGACGGAGATTCATCCAGGATATTCAAGAGTGCGGGCCTGGCGGCCTGATCCGTTCACGTCGCCGGGCAGTCATTGCCACGTGCCGCTCAAGGGAACCCGCATCCGGAGATTCTGAGTGAGGTTATATCTAATGTTGTTTATGTGATTGATTTCGAAACTGGAGTCGATCGGCGGGTGAATCGCCCGCGAGCTTACACCAGATTGGCTCAGAACTTCCTGTGAAGAAGAATGATTCTTAACAATAGCAGAAGGTGTGCCAAAACGCTGCTGATAACCCGATTTACTGTCACAATCGGCTCCCTGCTGACCCCGCAACGGATGTTTTGGACACCCGGAAGCAGAGGTACGGGATTTTCACCACTTATTCCCCCTGAAATAGAGCCCTTCCGACCTTGCAACCTGCGGACGCCCAATCTGGAGAAAATTGTCTGTTGCTGGAAAGACAACCGGCAAACTGTGCCTGCCCGGAGAGCAGATGCCGAGAATGCGCGCAATTCATGCACGGAAAAAAGGCAGTGTGTTTGGCTACGCAAGATGTGTTCGTATGTATATTCAGTCCAGCAGCAGGTCCGCGATCACCGCCCGGTGATCCGTATCTTCCGCTCGCTGAGCGACGACGCGGACTGGCTGATAGCGAGTGCCGCACCGCACCTGGTCTATCCGCAGGAAGGGAACCGCGTTGGTAATCGTGCAGCCCCAGCCCGCTCCTGCGCTCGTAAATGCATCGCGGAGCCGTGGCGGCAGTTCCCGGAATACGGGATCCCGTGGATTGACGTTGAAGTCCCCGCCCACGATCAGTGGCAGGTCTGCAGGAAGCTCTGCGAGTCGGCGACTGAGTGTACGCAGTTCGTCCCGCTGCAGAATCCGCTGATCGCGATACGCACGCCAGCATTCCGGGTTCCACAGATCTGACCGGAATGGAGGCGGTGTGAGTCGTAGCGAAACCACGGCGATCTCGCGGCCCGTCTGCAGGCGCACTTTGCCGATCACAAAGCTGACCGTCGATGCCAGCGGCTGGATCGGCGTGCGACTCAAAATCGAAGAATCCACACCCGCCAGCAGGCCTGCATTCTCTCCCAGGAGTGGCTGGCTGATGTCGCGGAGTTGAATCACACTCGGCGTTTCCTGGATCAGAATCAGGTCCGCCTCATATTGTTCGAGTGCCGCCACCGCGCGACTGCTGCCATGTGCATTGAGTGAGATAACCCGCAATGGAACCCGCTCTCCCGCCTGTGTGCGCCAGGCCGGATCAGCACTCTTCCAGATCCCACGCCAGAGACTGAGCGGCGTATCCGCAAACACCACCAGGAAGAGGAACCAGAGCCCGATCGAAGCCAGGGCGAAACGTCTGCGTTTCGCCCGTAACAACATCAGCGCCAGTCCCACACCACAGCCAAACCAGCACCAGCTCGGATAAACCGTCACCGCAGCACACGCATCCGGCTGCCAGGCATAACAGACACTGAGTCCGATCCACAGTAGTACCGTGATGGCGGCAGTGATCCGCGCGACAACCCGATCCAGCCTGCTGTCAGGGCGGGACTCAGATTGATGCGTAGTCTCGATCATATTGGGACAGACTTGATTTCAGCAGAGACGATAGACGGAAGAAACAGTCTCTGAAATTATAAAGCCTGCAGTCATCAACGTCAGTAGGGAATGAAGAGTTTTCGTGCCCACTTCAATTCCGTTGTTCTACCTACTCATGCAGCGGCGGTGCCTGATCCTCGAACACGTTTTTCCCCGCTTTGTTCTTGGTGATCGTGAATTGATCGTACAATTTGCCGGTCACCGTTTTGGCCTGATAGACCAGACGATCCTGCTCGACGGTAATCACCTGATACAACTGCTTGCCCTGGGCGCGGCGGCGGAAGGGATCTGTCTGAATCGCTTCGGCGGGGTACTGCTTTAATTCATACATCTTCGGGCCACTGACGGAGACCACATACACGGGGCCGCCCGACTGATCCGCCACCCGCAGGCCGGTCGCCACGTTCTCTTCGGTTTCGAGTTGACGACTCAACTGCAGCGATATCGGTCCGGTCCGTCCGTAGCTGTGATCGTGTCCCTGCAGGACGAGGTCCACATGATACTTTTCATACAGCCGCTGCCAGGTCTTACGGAGTTCGGGATTATCGCGTTTCACGCTGGAGGAATAGATCGGGTGATGGTGCGTCAGAATCGTCCAGCGATTCGGGTTGTCGCTTAAGACTTTCTTCAGCCACTCGGTCTGGGCTTCAATCTCCCGGTTCGAATCCAGGCCGATGATCCGCACGCCCTGTACGTCGACGTAGAATATATTTTCTATAGAACCCTTTGGCCCGTTATCGGGGAACTCAAAGCGTTGTCCCCAGCGACGGCTGAGTGTCTTGGGCAGCGACTCCTCCCCCTCAGGTTTCTCCGCAAACGGATCGCGCGCATATTCGTGATTGCCGGGGACCGCCAGTTGGGGGATTGAAGAAAAGATGCCACTGCCGGCGTAAAACCATTCGCCCCATTCCTGGTCGTGATTGCCATGATTTACCAGATCGCCGGCATGCAGCATGAAAGTCATCCGCGGGGCATCGCGGTACGATTCCCGAATCAGCCGCGACCAGTGACTTTTTACATCGTTCTGTGCATCGCCGACGTACACAAACCGGACCGGCGCCACCACGTCTCCTGTCGATTTCTGTGCAGTGCGATACTGAGTCCATTCACTCCAGGCGTACTCCGCAGTCAGCGGTTCCACGTCTTCCTGATCTGCTTTGGAAAGCGGAACAGTTCTGCGGCTGCCCACGCGATAGACGTATAACGTGTTCGGCTTCAGATCTTTAAAAGTCGCAGCATGCATGTGCACGGTTCCCAGGTTCGTTTTGAGAGGCGACGTCTTACCCGGGATGAGACGGGCCTGCTTAACGAACTGCGGGCCCGCTTCGGCGGGCGCAATTTCAGCAACCGCATCGGCTCCCGCTTTACTCCGCCAGGTGACGGAAAAGGAGCGGGCAGGGTCCTGCTTCCACGAAAGCAGAATGCGGTCCGGTACATCGGTGGCGACCGGCAGCGTCGGCTCGACAATCATCTTCTCGTAGTTTTTCTTATGTTCCCAGCGGGATTTCTCTTCACCCAGGACAGGAAGAGTCAGACTGCAGCAGACTGTCAACAGACACAGACAGGAAGTCAATTTCAACACGGGACGCATCTTTCTGATTTCGAATCAACGGGTTCGCTTATGCAGGTACGATTTGAATTCCGGGCGGGAAACGATCCAGGATTGAAAACCACTCAACCGATGCTGGATCGTTCGGAATCAGATGAGTGTAACAGATCGGGAGACGGGAATAATGAATCTTGTGTTATAAATCGGCAGAGATCTGCTATTATGATTGCGATCTCTGTTCCCCCAGTCCAGCAACAGCTCACAGGATGACTGCATGGCCCACAATGACGATATCAAGCAACTGTTGAATCAGGCCGACGCTTTCATCGCCGGCGGACAGTCGGACGAAATGATCGCAGCCGCTGAGGCTCGGCTGGGAGTCACCTTTCCTGCTTCCTTCCGCGCGTACCTGTCGCAGTGGGGGAATCTGAGTTTTAACGGCTATGAATACTACGGCCTGACGCGGAATACTGATTTCGATCACTCCGGCATTCCCAACTGTGTCTGGTTTACCTTACGCAAACGGGAACAGATCGGGCTGCCGGCATCCTTGGTCATTTTCCGCAACGAAAACGATGAGCAGTATTTTTGTCTCGATACCGCTCAGAGACGAAGCGACAACGAGTGCCCCGTCATCATCTGGGATCACATCGCTGGCGAAATCTCACAGACCCTGAACGCGAGTTTCAGCGAATTTCTGCAGGAAGAACTGACCGAGTGGCTCGATGAAATGTGATGCGTTCTGCTTTTCTGTTAGTTCTGATGAACCTTTGGAGTACAGGGCGGGATCAGATTTTCAATGAATCACTCTGAGGAATTTAGTAGTATAGCATTTCCCTCATTACAGATCATGGAACTACAGGAGCACAGCGATGGTCTTTCTGGATATATTGAAAAATAATGCAGGGGTGTTTCTTGTTCCCTTTGTGAATAAACCTCAGGGAGCGAGCGTGGCCCGGGGAAAACTGCAGCGTTTTTCGGAAGAGTCGTTTCTCTCAACCGGCGGGACTGCGGTGGTCAAGATCGTGAACGACTTCTATACCCTTCCCTGGGAAGATACGGAACCTTCCGAATTATATAACGAAATGACTTCTCAAGCCCGCAACGCGTTTCTCAAAAAGTCTCTGAAGTTAGTTGTTGTGGGCAAAAAAGGGACCGGCCAGATCCAGCTGGCTACCGAAGCAAACGATCGATCAGAACCGCTTTCTCTGGACGAACCGGATCTGATTGCTTCCGAGATTCTGAAATGGTTTGATTTCAAATTTCGATAAATACTAAAAGAGATGACTTAGACTCTGCGGACAGCGTTGTTTAAAGAGTGAGGCCAGCGATTGAATCATATGGTATCAAGCCAACCATAGAAGGAGAGCCAGTCATGGACATCAGCGATGCAGAGCTGATTCTGCGCGACGCTACAATTAATAGCGATGGTACCTACACGATTCTTCGGCTGGGGCAGGATCCGGGAGTCGAAGCGCTGCATTCTTTGTATTCCGCTCTGCATCTGATTCGCCGAAGATATGCCGATGACCAATACATACCACATCAGATTGCCTATTACTGTGGCATTATTCTGAATTTCGCTAGCGAATGCCTGCAAAACTTGAAGTCGACAGGGGCAGCAAAACATCTGTTTCATTCCGTATATGATCTGGAAATGGCAGCTTTTAATACATTGGCTGGTAGGATTGCTGACGAATGGAGTGTTTAAACAGCTTACTCCTGTCTATCACGCAGTTTGCAGGCGGAGTCGGTTTGCAATGGATTATAGAATCACATTGAGTGTGATCTTACGCAAAACTTACAGCGGCGATCTCACTTCCGCCGCTCTGGATTCTCCTGTGGAAAACTCGCATCGACGCCTTTCAGCCAGGCGTGCAACTGCTTCCACAACTGTTGTGCCTGCTCTGGTTTCTGTTTTGACAGATCGGTCGTCTCTGACGGATCCCGGCTGAGGTCATACAGCTCATTGCGATCGTCTTCGTAGTAATGAATCAGCTTCCAGTTCCCGGCCCGCATTGCGCTGGCGGGGGTGGTCGTCGGATAGTAATGCGGGTAATGGAAGTGTAGCCGGTCCCGTTTTAGTTTCTGAGTTGAACCTGTGAGCAGCGGCTTCAGCGAAACCCCGTCCCGCTGTTCCTGGTCTGCTTGCAGTTCCAGCAGGTCGATCAACGTCGGGTACAGGTCTGATGTCACTACCGGTTCCGCGGAGACACTCCCCGCCGTCGTCACGCCCGGCCAGCGGACGAGCAGGGGAATGCGGATTCCCCCCTCATACAGCGACCCTTTCCCCGAACGGAGCGGGTGATTGTTCGTGACCGTCTTGCCTTCATACTGGTTGATGAAACCGCCGTTGTCCGACATCAGAAGCACCGCGGTATTGTCGGCCAGTTTCAACTCTTCCAGCGTTTTCAGAATCCGGCCCACGTTCTCATCCAGGCTGGCCACCATCGCTGCGTACTCCGCGTTTTGCCAGGGAGAGTCCGGCTGGATTTTTTTCTCGTACGCTTTCACCACATCCAGCTTTCCCTCGATGGGTGTGTGCACCGTGTGATAAGCCATGTTCAGAAAAAAGGGACGCTTACCGCTAGCCGATGATTTCAGCAGGCGGATCGCTTCGTCCGTCAGCCGATCGGTCAGGTAGTCGTCCTGGTCACTTCGCTCCAGCACTCCCGGCACATAACGGAACTCATGTCCGTAATGTCTGTCTCCGGCAAAGGGATAAAAGAACGTCTGCGGTGCGCCCCACAGTGTGCCGCCGATGTTGACTTCAAAGCCATGACTCTCAGGGTAAAAGCCCGCTTCCCCCAGATGCCATTTGCCCACGTGTAGCGTCCGGTAACCCGCCTGGTGCAGCCGTTCGGCGATCGTGGTTTCAGTATGCGTCAGGTTGGGTAGCGACTTCCCTTCGATCAGCGGCCGCTTTGTTTTGCGGTGCGACTTGGCCTGTTCGTGCCAGACGGTCATCTTCAGCCGGGCCGGATTCTTGCCCGTCATCAGCGAGGCCCGTGTCGGACTGCAGACCGGCGACGCCGCGTACGCCTGCGTGAACTTCATGCTCTCTTGCGCCAGTCGATCAATGTGCGGCGTCTGGTGTAACGTATTCCCGTAACAGGCCAGATCGTGGGCACCGAGATCATCGACGATAATATAGACCACATTCAACGGTGCCGCGGTCACAACCATAGGCACGGCCAGCAGAAACACCACAAACCAGAACACTCTCCCGGCGAAGCGCACCATCGGGGACTCCTCTGTCGTTTACATAACTCGTTGAAAAGAAAGTCAATTCGGCAGCAATCTGAATTTTAACCGAACGTGGAGTGGTTCGCGAATGAAATGACAACGAGCGCCCGCTCTCTGACAATTCAGTTCGTGACAGATCAGCAAGCAGGCTGCGCGGTCAGAAACCAGTATTTCCACCAGATCGGGCCGATCAGGCACTGGCATGTGTTTTGCGACAGTCTGTCACACAGAGGCGATTGCGGCTGTAGCCGCTTTAAAAAGAATCCCTCACCAACAAAAAGGAGAACGCCATGAAATATGTAACCCCCTGTTGTCTGTGTCTCAGTCTGTTCCTGGTCGCTTGTGCGAACGAGGATACCTCTGAAACGGTTGTCGTGAAGAAGCCTGTTGCTGACCCGGTAACCGATGAGGATGTATCGCGGGAATTCGGCGAAGCCTACGACACCACCAAAGAGTTCACGCAGCAGAAGCACGATGAGTACGCGGCTAAGCTGGATGAGCAGCTCGAAGAACTGAACGCCAAAATCGACAAGCTGCAGGAGAAGGGCAGCGATCTCAAAGATGATGCGAAGGTCAAGTGGAACGAGCAGATGGACGAGCTGAAAGTCCAGCGCGACCACGTAAGTGAGAAACTCGAAGAGTTTAACAACGCCTCTGCGGATGCCTGGGAAGGTCTCAAACAGGATCTGGATACCGCCTGGGAAAATCTGGAGAACTCCTTCGATAATGCTGAAAATGAAATTGACGAGGAAGTTTAACAGGAACTTCCGGAGACACCCGCTGGTCTCCCGTTGCGGTAGCTCAATAGCGCAGACGGAAGATCAGGGTGTCCTCTCTTGAAAGGGACAATGTGCAGAGAGACTCACTCCGCTTTGTGTCATACAATATTCATTCGTGCCGCTCAGCCAGGCTGGAACCTTCTCTGGATGACGTGGTGGATGTGCTTGGTGATGCTCAGCCGGACGTGGTCGCTCTGCAGGAAGTTGATGTAAATTGTCCCCGCACAGATCAAATCCATCAGGCAGAGGAAATCGGTCGGCAGTTGCAGATGACGCCGCACTTCTTCAGTCTGGTAGACTGGACCCGGTTTCAAAGTCGACACGAAAAGCAGGGACGCTACGGATTGGCTTTTCTGTCGCATAAAGACTTACGGCTGATCGATTCCCGGGAGTTTTACCTGCCTCTGCTGAGCCCGTTAAGCGAACCGCGGGGTGTCTTTCAGATACAGGCAGAGTGGCAGGGGAAATCGATCTCGATCCTGAACACGCATTTAAGCGTGCACCGCCGGGAAAATCAGCTCCAGATGCAAGCCCTGTGTGAGTTGATTCAGCAGGCCGGTACCGAACACGAGGCATCGATCCTGCTGGGGGATTTCAATACAACCGGGCGGTCGCGGGCGATCAGAAGGCTTCGCACCCTGATGTCAGAGTGCATTCCGACAGGAAAGCCGCGTGCCACTTTCCCCAGCCGTTTTCCATTGCTACAATTAGATCGTATTTTTACGGGCGGGGCTCTGGAACCTCAGCCCAGCCAGGTACTCGCCTCTCCGGGCGCGCGTCAAGCCTCTGATCATTTTCCTGTTCAAGTGGAATTAAAACTTTAAAATGAGTCGAAGCAGTTCGGCCTCTTCCGTGCTTTCCTCTTTTCTGGTCCCTGCCAGCGGGCATCGATGCATACCGCTGAGTGAAGGACTTTCTGCATTCGACTGCCGCAAACGACTGATCCGGCAGGCGCAGCATCGCATCTGGTTCAGTACCTTTCTCTGGCGGAATGACCGTGCGGGCAACTTCCTGGTCAACGAACTCGAACGCCGTGCCCGGGAAGGTGTGGAAGTACGGATCCTGCTCGACCATTGGGTCACGCTGCAATCAGAAGACTCAATTTTACCACGCCTGCGTCAGCTCGCAGCTTCGAGTGAGGTTGAAGTACGGCTGTTTAACCCCGTTGTAGAGAAGATGGAACCCGGGGATGTGGAAGTCATGTGGGCGGCGGCGCTTTCAGGCGAAACGTTGAACCGCCGGATGCACGGTAAAATCGCCTTGTTTGACGATGCCTGCGTCATCCTGGGAGGCCGCAATCTGGGTGACGAGTATTTCGACATGCACCGTTTCCGCTGTTTTACCGATACGGAAATTCTGGTCAGCGGTCCCGTCGTCCCCGAAGCACACGACGCGTTTGCACGTTTCTGGGATCACGATCTGAGTGTGAACCTGCTGGATTTCGCAACGGAGCAAGAGGCTGCCCCGGCACAGTCAGATACAAATACCACGGCCGATTTGCCGGAACCATTTTCGACTATCGCAGCAGAGTGTTGCCCCGACTATACCGCACGCCTCTTTGAACCTCGCTCAATCAAATTCTGTTATGATCAGCCTCATGTCGACACCCGGTTACCCGACGAGACCGGGAACCGGCTGGAAGAGGCCCTGGCTTCCGCCCGGAAAAGTATTCATCTCACTTCGCCGATTACGATCTTTCCTCTTGCATGGTTCGAGCGACTGGAAAAACTGCGCGAACAAAACGACGCATTTCTGCTCTCGATTGTTACAAACAGCCTGGTTTCCACAGACAACCTTTACACCTATGCGGCGGGACTCAAACAACGAAAAAAGCTGCTCAACTTGTTCCACGCAAATCTGCATGAAATACGCGCAGTCCCCGAAGATGCAGTCGATGTCATTCCCAGCTTTCCAAGGCTTGCTGATGAGAATCAGAAAACGGACGAACAGCCGGCCTCCGGCTTTGGAGCCAATCCCTTTGAGTATGAGCAACTTCACACGACCCTGCACTGCAAGTATTTCATCATTGATGGCACAAAGACAGTACTTGGCTCACCCAATCTGGATCCCCGTTCGTTGTATATCAACACGGAACTGCTGCTGCTGATCGAAGATGAAGCACTCAGCCAGTATTACCTGGAGCACCACAATCGGTTGCGGTATAACACGAACAGCTGGATCATCGCCCGTCGGCCGGACGAAACGCTCTGGACCCGCTTAACGGGCCTGATTTCGTTCAAGCAGCCACGCGATGACGCCATCGGAGCGCATCGACCCGGCTACTGCTTCACCCCCGGGGAAGGCACCGTCAAAGAAATCCCCGATCCCCTGGCCGCCGATTTCTACGAACGCTACCAGGCCTGCGGCGTCTATCCGGGAATCAACGATTCCGACGAAAAAGTCGAACTCTTCCTGACCGAGAATCTGTCCTATCTGTTTCGCGATTCGTTGTAATGGTGGGAGTGGCACGTGTCTATCCCGTTGTAAAATTCTAAGATGAACTTGTTGAATCAATCTTTAATCCAGATAGAACATCAATGGAATTCGAGACTTCAGAAATTACTGTTTATGAATATCGTTGGGGACGGCGGCTGTGTGGTTTTGCTTTAACAAGAGATTCTGCGGTAGAAGGAGTACAGAATCATTATCTGTATGGAGAACGGGAAAATACTGAAGCTGACAGCTTCCTAGGGACGAAATGGGCGGAAAGTAATGATGGTGATGGCTGGTGGATAGAGCCGAAAACTGTTTTCGCAGTGAAGCTTCCAGGGAATTTGAAGGGAAATTTTGCCGAAGGTGAAACGGCACACCTGATCTGGCAATGCCCGCATTGTGGAGAATATTACTCAGATGATACTGCCGAGGACACAGCATCACCTCAATTAGTCTGTTGTTCCTGCAGCAGGGTTAAGAAATACTATCTGGTGGAATTCTAATGTCGAAAGCTGAGAGATTAAATGAACGCCTGGTTCAAGCAGAACTCTGCCCTCCTGATGAAATAAGAGGATGCTCGCAGAAGCAACTCAGGCAAATAGAAAAATGTGCGGGGGCACCACTCCCTGTAGATTATCTGGAAACTCTGTCGCTCATTGGCTGCGCTGCAGGACATTTCATGAGTGATCTGGACTTTTTCTATCCAGCCATGCTCTCTTTAAACGATCAGACAAGAGAACTGATTGCCGAGTCAATTTCTCTCCCCGAAGACGCCTTCGTCTTTGCCGACCGGTATGGCGAACAGATCCTCTTCTTCAGACTGGCTGAAAAAAAGAAGGGAGCCGTTTATAAATGGAGCGATGAAGAACCGGAGCAGTTTTTGAAAGTGTTCAATTCATTTGGAGAATTTCTCGAAGAAGAACTGACAGCTCATGAAATGCAGGCGGGCGACTGATGGCGGATAAAATTCCACCTCACTCATCAAAATGCGATTTCTTCCGCAGCAGGTGATGGTAATGCTGGGCGAAGCGGTGCGATTCGTCGCGGACGTATTGCAGCAGTCTTAAGCCGTAGGAATGCCGGCTCAGGCGGCGGGGTTCGACTTCGCCCGGGACGAAGACCTCTTCTTCGCGTTTGGCCAGGGAGATTGTGAACGGGGGCTCGACCCCCAGTTCGCGCATCGCGGTCATCGCGGCGTTGAGCTGACCTTTGCCGCCGTCAATCAGCAGGATGTCGGGAAACGATTCCCCCTCCTGGTGCAGGCGCCGGATGCGTCGGCTGACCACTTCGCGGATCGAGGCAAAATCGTCGATCCCTTTGACGGTGCGAATCTTGAACCGCTTGTAACCATGCTTGAAGGGCAGGCCGTCGATGAACTGCACCAGGCTGGCCACCGTTTCGCCCCCCTGCAGGTGCGCGATGTCGACCCCCTCGATCCGTCGCGGCAGTTCGGCCAGGCCGAAGACTTTCTTCAACCCCTGCATGCCTTTCTTCGGGTCAATGTAAAACACCTCGGGTTGCGCATGGTCTTCCAGGTTGCCCCGCAGGTTGATGTTGTCCAGCAGCTCGATTTCATCCCGCAGCCGCGCCGCTTTCTCGTAGAGTCGCTGTTCGGACGCCGCCAGCATCTCCTTCCGCATCTCTTTCAGCAGCCGGTCCTTCTTGCCGTCCAGAAACAGTTTCAGCTTGTTGATGTCCTTGCGGTAGTCCTCTTTGCTGATCCGCAGATTGCAGGGTGCCGTGCACTGATTGATGCTGTGCAGCAGACAGGGACGGAACCAGCGCCACTTCTCGTCCCCCTCATCGATGTCCAGCGAACAGTTGCGGAACCGGAAGATCTTCTGCAGCACCGTGATCGCCCCCCGCAGCTGTTTCGCGTTGGTGAAGGGGCCATAGAGCTTCGTCCCTTTACTCTGCGGTGTGCGGGTGAATTCGACGCGGGGAAAATCTTCGCGGGTAGTGATCTCCAGGTAGGGGAAGGTCTTGTCGTCTTTGAGTTCGGAATTGAAGCGGGGCCGAATATCCTTGATCAGCCGCGCTTCGAGCAGCAGGGCGTCGACCTCGGTCTCGGTCTCCAGATAATCGATGTCCGCGATTTCGGTCACCAGTTCCGCCGTCCTGCGTTCGACCGCTGCCGCCTGGGTGAAATAACTCGACGCGCGGCTTTTGAGGTTCACCGCTTTTCCCACATAAATCACGCGGCCCTGCGCATCCTTCATCAGGTACACACCCGGCGTGGTCGGAAACGTACGCACTTTCTCGTGGGGTGTCTGCGGAGTTTCCCCGCTCGACGCGGACGTCGTTTCAACGGTGGGAGTTTCTTCTGGAGACTGAGGGTCTGAATCAGACACGAAATCAGATTCCTGCAAACGCGGGGTGACAGTTCGAATGGATCGCGGACTAAACGATTATAGAAGCGGCGTCATGAAATCAGAAGAGGCTATTTTCCTCGATCATCCGTTTCACGACTTCCCGTTTATCATTGGTCTCTTCCATGATGGCCAACTGCCGCTTGGCACCGGAGTTATGAACCAGATCGTAGATCCGCTGTAATTCGTCCGTACACTCCAGACGTTCCGACATCGGAGAGACCAGGTCGACCAGGTGCGTCGTCGAATCGAGTACCGAATACAGCTGGTAACTGTCACTGTTGACCAGGCTCGCGTCGATGCCGTAGCGGGTCGCCCGCCACTTGTTCTGCTGCACCATCATCGGGTGATGCTGCAACTGGTAGGCGCCTTCGTCGATTTCATCCGAAATGCATTTCACCAGGCACTGCACGAACGCGGCGATCGACAGCACCTGCTCCAGGTTGGCCGGCATGTCGCACACGCGGATTTCCACGGTGCCGAAATTATGATGCGGACGGATGTCCCACCAGATTTCGCGGATCGTATTGATGAACCCCGTACTGATCAGGTGGTTGATCAGCCACGTGTATTCGCTGTAGTTCCGCATGTTCGGCGGCAGCCCCGCGGTCGGCAGGCCTTCCATGATCTTGGAGCGGTTCGAATGCAGGCCCGTGTTGCGGTTCTCCCAGAACGGCGAGTTCGACGAGAGTGCCAGCAGCAGTGGCAGGTAACGCAGCATCCGGTCGCAGACCATCACCGCTTTGTCGCCCGAATCAACGCCCACATGCACGTGCAGTCCGAAGGTCACCAGGCGGCGGGCCACGTCCTGCATCAGTTCCACAAGTTCGTAATAACGATCGTTGACCGTTATCTTCTGATCCCGCCAGGAAGAGAAGGGGTGCGTCGCGGCCCAGAACAGCTTCAGCCCCAGCTCGTCGGCGACATTGGTTACCGCTTCCAGTTTGCGTGTCAGGTCTTTGCGGACATCGCTCACCGTCCGACAGACGCCCGTGTTGATCTCCAGGTAGCTCTGCATCAGCTCCGGTTTGATCGACTGGCCCATTCCCTCGGGCAGCCCACTTAACAGTTCCGAAACTGAATTCGAAAGGGCAAACGTCTCCGCATCGACGAGCTGCAGTTCCAGTTCCACACCCAGGGTCGGATAATCGTTACGGGCAAAAGAGAGGGTCCCCATCGTACTAATTCCCTTTTTGGATGAGTTGCGGGTTGAGCGAAAGCAGCAGAGCAGCCTGCAGTAAGATGCGACTTCCTATTTTAAGCACACGCTCATCGATATCGAAATAGGGAGAATGCAAAAACACGGTTTTTTGATCGGGACGGGCACAACCCAGTCGCAACATCGAACCGGGGACATGCTGCAGATAAATGGAAAAATCTTCACCACCCATGCTGGGCAGATCGATCAGACCAACCTGTTCCATGCCCAGCACGTCGATCGACGCCTGTTCCAGGGCAGCCGAAATCGTTTTGTCATTCACGACCGCGGGCAAAGGCGATTTGAACAATACCTCGATCCGGGTGTTCGTACTCTGCGCGACGCCGCTGGCAATATTCTGAATTCGATTGTGCAGGACTTCGCGTGCCTGGTCGTTGGTGGAACGCAGGCTCCCTTTCAGTTCCGCAATTTCGGGAATCACATTCGGTGCCAGCCCCGAGGAGATCTGACCAATGGTGAACACCGCCGGCATACGCGAGTCAATCGAGCGGGGCAGGTTCTGATACAGGCTCGAAATCAGTTGGGCTGCCGTGGTGATCGGATCATTTCCATGATGCGGACGGGCCGCGTGTCCGCCGCGCCCATGAATTTCAAAATGGACTTCATCGCAGAACGCCGTCATCACGCCATAGCGGATGTTTGCCGTTCCTGCCTGGATTTCCGGATCCATGTGCAGCCCGATGATCGCACTCACCCCTTCCAGGGCCCCCTGTTCCACCATCCAGCGGGCACCCATGCAGATCTCTTCTGCCGGTTGAAAAATGAACCGCAGCCGTAATCCCTGGCCCGGCCATTCGCTCTGGAACAACTCCGCAACCCGGTTCGAGGCGAGCGCCACACCCAGGGCAATCGACGTGTGAGCATCATGGCCGCACAGGTGACCGACGCCTGGATTATGCGAGCAGTAATCGACCTCTTTGAGGTCCGTGATCCGCAGGGCATCGATGTCGGCCCGAATCGCGATCAGCGGTGCGTTCTGGGCCGGCGTTCCCAGCGTCATGTCGGCGACCACGCCGATGTCGTTATTCATCAGTCGCGGTTCCAGGCCGATCTCCCGCAGCGTGTTGCAGATCAGTTGCGAAGTCTCTTTTTCTTCCCCGCTGATTTCCGGTTTCTGATGCAGTGTGCGTCGTGTTTGAATGAGTGTTGGCTCGAGCTCGTCCAACTTCTCATGCAGCTGTTTCGTAAGTGACTGATAAAAGGCTCGGCTTTCCGTCTGATCAATTGAGAATGAGGCCACTGAGTACTCCGCGTCGTTGCCATGATGCCGACAGACCGTCTGCGCGACAGCCGATGAATCATGGGCTGATATGAAAATGCATTTATTTGTACTTCTTATTTTAATGAAGTTAAGGTTATCATAAAGGCAGAAGCAGAAAATTAAGCGTCCTAAATAATTATTGGAAACCGCCACACCGAATTTCTGCGACCGAATCGACCACAGCGAATTTAGGAATCAGCAACATGAAAGAGATAGATGCAGATCGCCGGAATCTGTTGAAAGGGGCCGTCGCGACATCGCTGGCTTCACTCGCAGGAAACTTCTCACTCAACAGTGCCCATGCTGCGAAAGCAGACCCCGATTTAATTCATCGGGAAAACCTCAAAGAAGGATCCACCGACTGGCAGCTCACCCGCGTCATGCTCGACAGTCGCAACGGTTTTCGTTCGTCCAAGATTGAAGGCTACTGTTCGAAGCAAAGCGTCGCAGCCGGCGAGCCGATCGACATCATGGTCTCCACCCGACCCGCGCAAGAGTTCAAAATCGAAATCTTCCGCACCGGCTATTACGGCGGCCGCGGTGCCCGGCTGATGACCACACTCGGCCCGTTCGAGGGCAAACCGCAGCCCGTTCCGAAACCGGGTAAAAAGAATCTGCACGAGTGCCACTGGGACTCCGCGGTCACACTGACGATTCCCGATGACTGGCCGAGCGGCGTCTACCTGGGCCGGCTCTCCACACTCAAAGACAAGACCGGTCACGGCTACTGGCAGAGCTATGTCGTCTTCATCGTCAAAGACGATCGCCCTGCGGACATCCTCTTCCAGTGTTCCGATAACACCTGGCAGGCCTATAACAAGTGGCCCAGCAACTATTCGGTCTACACCCACCCTAAAGGCGTTCAGGGGCCCTGGGCCGATGTCAGCTTTGACCGTCCCTATGCCAAGTATGCCCAGATCTATGAGAACCCGCAGTCACTTGGCTCGGGGGAATGGCTCTGCTTTGAATTCCCCTTCGCCTACTGGCTGGAGAAACATGGTTACGATGTGACCTACTGCTCCAACAGCGATATGATCACCCCCGATCACGGACTGAAATGCAAGTCATTCCTCTCGGTGGGCCACGATGAATACTGGGATATTCGCCAGTACGAATCGGCCGTCAAGATGCGCGACGCGGGCGTGAACCTGCTCTTCTTCTCCGGTAATTCCGTCTGTTGGGTCACACCGCTGATGAACAGCACCGACGGGCGTCCCAAACGGATCATGTTCCGCGGCGGTCCTTACGGCGGAAAATACAAATACGCCGTAGACCGTGAGCGAGACAACGGTCCCTTCCCACACCGCGGTCCCGACGAAGGTTACCTGATGGGATCCCGCAATGTCGATCCGGTCAACGGGGGCGGCGACTGGGTCTGCGAATTGCCCGACCACTGGATCTTCGAAGGGACGGGCATGAAAAAAGGAGACTCGATTCCCGGTCTCATCGGCTGGGAATATCACGGCGATCCGCCTCAGGATATTCCCGGACTCGAAGTCGTGGCTAAGGGGACCGCCCTGCAGGGAGGCGTCAATCCACAACAGTGGACCGCCACGATTTACCCCGGCCCGAAGAACAACTTCGTGTTTAACGCTTCGACCATCTTCTGGTGTCAGGACCTCTCCAGCCCGCCCGGGCACATGCTTCCCTGGTCACACTGGTCGCGACCGCACGGTCCCGATGAACGTGTGCAGCGAATTACACACAACATCATCCGCCGCGCGATTTCCTGAAGCAGAGTGAACGACAGCCTCACCACGCCCCGTTTTTACGGGGCGTTTTTTTGTGCAGCACAGTTCTTCGGCAAGATTGATCAGGGCTTCAAACGAATCTCACGAAATCTTCTTACTGCAGCGGGATGTCTCGTTTTTCAGCACTGCAGACTGCTGACAGATCGCCCTGAATACCCTGGTGGGATAGATTGGGGTTCGGTTGTAAGTGTCTTTATCGAAAGCTGTTATGAGTTGGTGTGAGTGACCTTCGAACCACGGACTGCAGAACACATTTTTTCAAAATAAGAGTGCTCTCTACTACCCGGTATTTACCGGCGCTTCATTAAATCTTTCAACAGGCCGGGTATAAAGTATCGCGTTCACAGGCTGAGTTCCCGCTCATTCCGGTTGTGCTGCCTGCACACCACCAACCCGCCGCCGCAGTATCTGGAACTTCAGCAATTTCACTGCCAGGCTCGCAGACTGATTCGATCAGGTGCAAACAGACACACCTGATTTCGTTATTGCTTTATCTCGTTCATGTGAGGAAACCAAATGTTACCCAACGCCTACGCACCCCGACGACGCAACGGCTTCACCCTGATTGAGCTGCTGGTCGTCATCGCGATCATTGCCATTCTGATCGCCTTGCTCCTGCCCGCCGTTCAGCAGGCACGCGAAGCCGCCCGTCGCTCTCAATGCAAAAACAATCTCAAGCAGCTCGCCATCGGCATGCACAACTACCACGATGTCCACGGTCTGCTCCCCTTCGGCTGGGATCAGCGCGGGGCCGGCTGGAGTGCCATGATTCTACCCATGATCGATCGGGCCAACATTTACAACACCCTCATCTTCCAGGAATCAGGTGACGGTAACTGGGACTCCGGATCTGCCAACACCACCGCTGCCAGCACCTATCTCCCCGTACTCGTCTGCCCCAGTGCTCCCATCAAAAAGCACTACAGCTTTAATGGCATCCCGAACCGGGCTCCCTCGACTTACCTCGGGAACTCGGGTTCAGAAGCTTCTTCGGATGATGAATCGACCAAGATCACAGGTACCAGGTCGCTGGAAGACACCACGCAGAACGGTCTGTTCTACGCCTGCAGCAGCGTCGTGCTCCGCGATATCAAAGACGGAACCTCCAATACCTTCATGCTCGGCGAAACACAGACCGACATCGATTTCGGTAAAGACGGGCAGTCCATGGACCACTGGATCATCGGTTCTCCCCAGACTGATCCCTGCGGTTGTAACAACGGCACAGGCGGAACGGAGTTCACCGAATTCGTCGGCTCAGCCTATCCCCGGATGAATGCCCGTCGTACCGAACCGACCGTCAGCGGACATCTGATGGAACTTTCGTACGGCAGCTGGCACGTCGGGGGCGGACACATGGCCTATGCGGATGGCTCGGTTCATTTCCTCTCGGAGAATATGGATCTGAACGTCTACCGCGGCCTGGCTACACGCAATGGCCGGGAAGTCGTAACTCCGTAACATCTATTGCTGATTGATTTTAAAGGTGATCTCTGATGAAACTGTTTCTATTTTCCGGTCGCGCAGTTCGCATGCTGGCGACCCTTTGTCTGCTGAGCGCGACGGTTGGCTGCGGCGGTTCGATCCATCCCGATTACAGCCAGCTCGGTCTGGTCGATGTCTCCGGAACCGTGACCCTCGACGGACAGCCACTGTCTGGTGCCGAGGTCGCGTTCGAAGCTCCCGATGGTACTTACTCCTCGGGCGTGACGGATTTCAGCGGCAATTTCGACCTGATGTTCAACACAGAAAAATCGGGTTGCCTGACCGGTGAAAAAACGGTCCGCATTCGGATGGCCGGTAATCCCGAAGGGATGGGAGAGGCCCCCGACGATGCAGGGAACTCCGATGAAGGGGGCAAGCAGAAACCGGCTCCCGGTAAGATCCCCGCGGCGTACAATCAAGACTCGACCCTCAAAGCGACCGTCGACGCCGATCACACCTCGTTCCAGTTCGATCTCAAAAGCAATCCCTGAGAT
The DNA here is from genome assembly GCF_008329715.1 of Gimesia chilikensis. Taxonomy (GTDB): domain Bacteria; phylum Planctomycetota; class Planctomycetia; order Planctomycetales; family Planctomycetaceae; genus Gimesia; species Gimesia chilikensis. The sequence continues at coordinate 211,404 of NZ_VTSR01000014.1, forward strand.
TGAGGTTCACTGAAGCGACACGTTCAAAAAAAACAGGCTGTGACACCCGGAAGTGTCACAGCCTGTCTGTGTAAGTCGTCCAGTTGTTACTCGTCCAGTTTTTCGATACGTCTCTGGTGACGTCCCCCTTCAAAGGGGGTGCTCAGCCAGATGTCGATGATCTCATATACGTCATGCATCGAGACCATGCGTTCGCCCAGGGAGATCATATTCGCATTGTTGTGCTGTCGTGCCAGTCGGGCTGACTTCTCGTTCCAGCACAAGGCACACCGCACCCCTTTGACCCGGTTGGCGGCAATCGCTTCACCGTTTCCTGATCCTCCCAGCACAATGCCTCGCTCAAACTCACCGGCAGCCACTGCTTTGGCGGCAGGGAAGATGAAGTCCGGGTAATCGACTGACTCGGTCGAATCGGTGCCGAAATCTTCGACCTGGTAGCCCTGTTGCGTCAGGTATTCGATGATTCGTCGTTTATAGCGATAACCGGCGTGGTCGGAGGCGACTACAATTTTTTTAACAGGTTCTTCTGAAGGTACTGGAGCGGTCATGCGTTTGAAATTCTAGTGTCGAGCAATCGTGCAGGGGCGCTCTTCGGACGCGTCGGGCAGGGGTCTCACACGACAGAGACCGCTGTGCCCGCTCACATCGGCAGGGAACGCCGGATCAAATAAAAAGGGTTAACGGTGAATCGAGGTCTTACTTCCCAATCCGGTAGAGTTGTGATTTCGTGCGAATCAGCAGTGTGTCACCGGCGACGGCGTAAGACGCGAGTGTCGGCTCTTTCAGGTGATTGCGGCTGATCTCTTTATAGGTTGTTCCAGGGGCGATGATCGTGGTTTCCCCCTCTTCGCTCTGGAAATAAATCTTGCCATCTGCGAACAGCGGAGAGGCAGAGTAGTTACCGCCCACGCGTTCTTTCCAGTGCAGTTTGCCGGTTTTGGCATCAAAACACTGGGCAATCCCCTTGTCGCTTACTGTATAAAGTTCGTCGCCCACGACCAGCAGGGAAGGCGTATGTGGAATCTGGTTCTTATTGGACCAGGCCAGATGCGTCTCGGTCACATCCCCCTTACCGTCCGGACGAATCGCCAGCAGAGTGGGGCGGTCATAGCTGGTCGTCACGAAGATCAGACCATGACTGTAAATCGGGCGGGGGATTACGGAGTAACCGGTGTAGTCCAGGTGCCAGATCTCTTTACCGTCTTTGGGAGAATGTCCCGAGATCACATCGGTTCCCGGGGCCACAATCTGTTCTTCCCCGTTCACGGTAATCAGCAGCGGCGTAGCGAACGAAAACTTTTTCCGGCCATCTACATTCCGTTCCACCTTCCAGGCGATCTCGCCCGTCTTACGATCCAAAGCGGCGATGAAGTTCGAACCTTTACCGTCGCAGATCACAACCAGTTTATCGTCGACCAGGATCGGCGATCCTCCGTTGCCATGCTGCATCTCATATTTGAGGGCATTTGTCTTCCAGACCACGTCTCCGTCCAATGTCAGGCAGGCGGTGCCGTGCGTACCGAAATGCACATAGAGTACTTTGCCATCCGAAATCGGTGTCGGGCTGGCGTGGCTGTTCTTCTTATGAATCCGTTGTACGGTCTCTTTGGTTTCCTGGAAGATCTCTTTATCCCAGAGAATCTTCCCTGACTCCAGATCCAGGCAGACTACCCGCAGCGACTGCTCGGGCATGGGGCCGTCCCCCTCGGGGACAGCAGTGGTGACGAATACTTTCTCGCCAACAATAATCGGAGACGACCAGCCGACGCCGGGAATCTTGGTATTCCACAGCACATGTTCGGTCGGGCTCCAGGCGGTCGGCAGCGATGTCTGAGAAGAATGTCCCTGGCCGGTCGGGCCACGAAATTCAAACCAGTCCTCAGCTGAGAGCAGGGCAGGGGCAGTGATTACAGAGACGGTTGAGAGTACGCAGAGAGAAATAATTCGGGAAACACTCACGTCAGCAGGCCCTCCTGATTGAGGCTGGGTTAACTGTACCTTTGTTTTGAACGCGCAGGGAAAGACAGATTATCTTGTCACAATAGACAGAGTCTGACAAGTTTTGAGGGCTTTCTCAACGCTGACGTATAGAAGATATTGGAGGCCGGAAAAAGATTTCATCCAGATTTCAAATTTTTCGTAACCAAGTTCATTGACTCTCAGAGCGCGACGGCTATGATTAACGAACCTGAGCTGATTCAGGCGTGCGTAACTCGTTCGCACACCCGATTTAGCTCATGATCTTTGACAAAATGGTTGGTGGCCCCAAATTTTAAGAGTGGATGCCAGAATGTTATGTGATTGTCCTTCGGGAGGATCACAAAACGATTCAGGTCAATTTAAAATTATTGAGCCAATCTGTAGCGCATCAGGCAGGCGACCTGTCGGATGTTGATTGGCG